>JAVKHY010000010.1 GCA_031459765.1 Armatimonadota bacterium
CTGATCACCCCGGTGGCGCTGGAGGAGGGGCTGCGGTTTGCGATTCGGGAAGGCGGGCACACCGTGGGGGCCGGCGTGGTGACCAAGGTGGTGGAGTAGGCCCATGGCCCAGAAGATCCGGATCAAGCTGAAGGCGTTCGACCACAAGGTGCTCGACCAGTCCGCGGAGCGCATCGTGGACACCGTGCGGCGTACAGGGGCGCGGGTGAGCGGTCCCGTGCCGCTGCCGACGGACCGGAACCTCTTCTGCGTGATCCGCTCGCCCCACATCGACAAGGAGTCCATGGAGCACTTCGAGCTGCGCACCCACAAGCGGCTGATTGACATCCTGGAGCCGACGCAGAAGACGGTGGACGCCCTCAGCCACCTGGATCTCCCGGCGGGTGTGGACATCGAGATCAAGCTGTAGGTCGGGGACGGCGATGACGGCGATTATGGGACGGAAACTGGGCATGACCCAGGTCTTCGACGACCGGGGGAACATCGTGCCGGTGACGGTGGTGGAAGCGGGCCCCTGCGTGGTGACGCAGATCCGCACCCCCGAGCGCGACGGCTACCGCGCCGTGCAGCTCGGCTTCGAACCGGTGAGCGAGCGCCGGGTGACCAGGGCCATGAAGGGCCACTTCGCCCGGGCGAAGGTCGCCCCGCGCCGGGTGTTGCGCGAGTTCCCGGTGGAGGAGGACGAGACCTTCACCGTGGGTCAGGAAGTGACCGTCGGTGCCTTTGACCGGGGCGACATCGTGGATGTGGTCGGCACGACGAAGGGACGCGGGTTCAGCGGCGCGATGAAGCGCCACAACTTCCGCGGACAGCGCGACACCCACGGCGTCTCGCTCATGCACCGCGCGGTGGGGTCGCTCGGCATCTCGGACGTGGGACGGGTCTGGCCCGGGAAGCGGATGCCCGGACGCTACGGCGGCGAGCGGGTCAGCGTGCGCGGACTGCAGGTCGTCGGGGTGGACGCCTCTCGGAATCTGCTCCTGTTGAAGGGCGCCCTCCCCGGCCCCCGCGGCGGCCTGGTCCTCATCCGCCGGCGGACGCCGGCCAGGACCAAGAGGTGAGCGGCGTGGCGCAGGCGCAGGTCTTCGACCAGCACGGCCAGGATCGGGGGACGGTGGAGTTGCCGGCGGCGGTCTTTGGGGTCCGCCCGCACCGGGCGGTGATGCATGAGGCGCTCGTGGCGCAGCTCGCCGGACGGCGGACGGGAACGCACTCCACAAAGACCCGCGGCGAGGTGGCCGGGAGTACCCGCAAGATCTACCGGCAGAAGGGCACGGGGCGCGCCCGCCACGGCAGCCGCAAAGCGCCCATCTTCAGAGGCGGAGGCATTATCTTCGGCCCCCAGCCCCGGGACTACACCCAGGGGACGCCGAGAAGGGTCCGCCGCCTGGCCATCCGCTCCGCCCTGTCCAGCAAGGCCGCCGAGGGCAGGATCGTGGTCGTCGAGCCGCTGCCGCTCGACGCGCCCAAGACCCGCAGCGTCGCCGACCTGCTCAACCGGCTGCCCGTGGCCGGCAGGACGCTGCTGGTGACGGCCACGCCGGATCCGACCCTGGTCCGCTCCGCGGCCAACCTTCCGGGCGTGCAGGTGGCGGATGCGGCCAGTCTCAACCTGCACGACGTCCTGGCCGCGGACTACCTGGTGTTGACCCGGCCGGCGGTGGACCGGGTGGCGGAGGTGTTTGCGCCGTGAGCCTGGAGGCGCGGGCCGTGATCCGGCGGCCGATCCTGACCGAGAAGAGCATGCGCGGTTCTCAGATCGGCAAGTACACTTTCGAAGTGGCCGATGACGCCAGTAAGAGCACCATCAAAGACGCCGTAGAGCGGTTGTTCGCGGTGACGGTGACCAAGGTGAACACCGTGCGCGTCCCGGGGCGCCTGAAGCGGCGCGGGGCGCATACCTATCGGGTCGGCGGATACAAGAAGGCCATCGTCACGCTGGCGCCGGGGGAGAAGATCGACCTGGAAACCCTGACCTAAGCGGCAGAGGACGGCGCCGCGCGGGGAGGCGGTGGATCGTGGGACTGAAGAAGTTCAAGCCGGTGACGCCGGGACGGCGGTTCATGACCGTCCAGACGTTCGAGGAGTTGTCCAAGAAAGAGCCGGAGGACCGGCTTGTTGTCGCGTTGCGCCGGTCGGGCGGACGGAACGCGCAGGGTCGGATCACCGCACGCCATCGAGGCGGCGGCAGCAAGCGGCTCTACCGCCTGGTGGACTTCAAACGCGACAAGGACGGTGTGGCGGCCCGGGTGACGGCGATCGAGTATGATCCCAACCGTTCCGCCAACCTGGCCCTCCTGCAGTACCAGGACGGCGAGCGGCGCTACATCCTGGCGCCGGTCGGCCTGCAGGTGGGGGATGCCGTGCAGTCGGGTCCCGATGCGGAGATCCGGCCGGGGAACGCCCTTCCGCTGCGGGCCATCCCCGTCGGCACCCTGGTGCACAACGTCGAGCTGTACCCGCACCGCGGCGGCCAGATGGTGCGCGCCGCCGGCGCGGCGGCCCAGGTCCTGGCCAAGGAGGGCGACTTTGCGCACCTGCGCCTGCCGTCGGGCGAGGTCCGGCTGGTGAGCCTGGACTGCCGGGCCACGGTCGGTCAGGTGGCCAACCTGGATTGGGACGCCGCATCTGGCGGCAAGGCCGGTCGCAGCCGCTGGCGCGGCCGCCGGCCCAGGGTGCGGGGCGTCGCCATGGATCCGAGCAGCCACCCCCACGGCGGTGGGGAGGGCCGATCCCCCATCGGGATGCCGGGACCGGTGACCCCCTGGGGCAAACCCACGCTGGGCTACAAGACACGGAAGCCCAAGCGCAGCGATGCCTTGATCGTGAAGCGGAGGAAGTAGAGCTATGGGTCGCTCGACAAAGAAAGGGCCCTTCGTGGACCTGCACCTGCTCCGGAAGGTGCAGGAACTGAACAAGACGCGCGAGCGGCGGGTGATCAAGACCTGGTCGCGGCGCAGTACGATCCTCCCCGAGATGGTCGGGCACACCATCGCCGTGTACGACGGCCGACGGCACATCCCGGTGTACATCACGGAGCAGATGGTGGGGCACAAACTGGGGGAGTTTGCGCCGACCCGCACCTTCAAGGGTCACGGCACGCGGGTCGCCGCCGAGCGCACGACGGGCGTGGCCGTGCCGGCCGGGGGACCGGCTCCGGCGGGCGGGACGCCTCCCGCCGCCCAGAGCTGAGGAGCGGAAGAGCGATGGAAGCGAAAGCTGTGGCCCGGTACGTGCGGATCTCGCCCTTCAAGGTGCAGCGGGTCGTCGAGGCGATTCGCGGGCGCCCGGTGCGCGAAGCCCAGGCCCTGCTGGCGCACATGCCCAGCCCGACCGCGCAGGTCGTGGCCAAAGTGCTGAATTCGGCCGTGGCCAACGCCGAGAACAACCTGGAGCTGGACCGCGACCGGCTGGTCGTGGCGCGGGCGTTTGTGGACCGCGGTCCGTCGGCCAAACGGCTCCAGCCGCGGGCGCGCGGACGCGCCGACGTCATCACGAAACGCAGCAGCCACGTCACCGTGGTCGTGGCGGAGAAAGGACGATAGCCGTGGGGCAGAAGATCCATCCGGTGGGCCTGAGGGTCGGGATCATCCGCGACTGGGAGTCGCGCTGGTATGCCCGGAACATGGCCGGGCTGATCCAGGAAGACCTCAAGATCCGCACCCACATCAAGCAGAAGCTCCACCGCGCCGGGATCTCCCGCGTGGAAATCGAGCGCGCCGCGACCCGCGTGCGGGTGATCATCCACGCCGCCCGTCCCGGAATCATCATCGGTCGCGGCGGCACCGGGATCGACGCCCTGAAGAAGGACCTGGAGGCGATGACGGGCAAGCAGGTGCAGCTTAACGTCCAGGAGATCCGCCGCCCCGAGCTGGAGGCCGTGCTGGTGGCCGAAAACGTAGCCCAGCAGCTGGAGCGCCGCATCGCCTACCGGCGGGCGATGAAGCAGGCCGTGCAGCGCAGCCTCCGGGCCGGGGCGAAGGGGATTCGGATCGCGGCCAGCGGGCGGCTGGGCGGCTCCGAGATCGCGCGGTACGAGTGGTACCGGGAGGGGCGGGTCCCGCTGCACACGCTGCGGGCGGACATCGACTTCGGCATTGCCGAGGCCAAGACGACCTACGGCCGCATCGGGGTGAAGGTCTGGATCTACCGCGGAGAGATCCTCCCCGAGCGGCGGCCGGAGGCCGAGGTCCGCCGCCTGCGGCCCGCCGAGCGGCCTCCCGAGCCGGTGGCCGGCGCGTCCAGCGGACCGGCGGTGATCCCGTACCAGGACCCCCGGCCGGCGGTGCGGAGGAGAGACAGCGATGTTGATGCCTAAGCGCACCAAGTACCGCAAGGCGCACCGCGGTCGGATGACGGGCCGCCGCCTCGCCGGCACGACCATCGCCTTCGGCGAGTACGGGTTGCAGGCGCTGGAGCCGGCCTGGCTGACCAGCCAGCAGATCGAGGCGGCCCGCCGCGCGATCATGCACTTCATCAAGCGCGGCGGCAAGCTGTGGATCCGCATCTTCCCGGACAAGCCGGTGACCAAGAAGCCGGCGGAGACGCGCATGGGCAGCGGCAAGGGCAACCCCGAGCTGTGGGTGGCCGTGGTGCGGCCCGGCCGGGTGCTCTTCGAACTGGGGGGTGTGCCGCCGGCGGCGGCGCGCCAGGCGTTCCTGCTGGCGGCGCACAAACTGCCCATCAAGACCAAGTTCGTCCAGCGCGAGGAGGTGGCGGTGTAGTGGACGCATCCGCCCTGCGGGAGCTGGGCGTCGACGACCTCCTGCGGAAACTGGACGAGGCCCAGAAGGAACTCTTCAACCTCCGGATGCGCGTGGCCGGACAGCAGCCGAACACGACGAAGATCCGGGAGTTGCGCCGGCAGGTGGCCCGGCTCAAGACGGTCCTGGCGGAGAAAGGCGTGAGGACGTGACGATGGCGGACGGGCGGGCAAAGCGCAAGACCCGGGTGGGTATCGTGGTCAGCGACAAGATGGACAAGACGGTCGTGGTGCGGGTGGAGACCCTGCGCCAGCACGTCACCTACGGCAAGACGGTGCGGCACGTCCGCAAGTTCAAGGCCCACAACGAGGGCAATCAGGCCCGCGCGGGGGATCGGGTGCTGATCATGGAGACGCGGCCGCTGTCGCGGGAGAAGCGGTGGCGCGTCGTCCAGGTGTTGGAGAAGGCGAGATGATTCAGAACTATACGCGATTACGGGTGGCGGACAACACCGGCGCCCGAGAGATCATGTGCATCCGGGTGCTCGGCGGCAGCAACCGCCGCTACGCCGGGGTGGGCGACGTCATCGTGGCCACGGTGAAGCAGGCCACCCCCAACAGCCCCATCAAGCAGGGCGAGGTGGTGCGCGCCGTGGTCGTGCGGCAGACCCGTCCCCTGCGCCGGCCCGACGGCTCCTACATCCGGTTCGACGACAATGCGGCGGTGATCCTGACCGACGCCCAGAACCCGCGGGGCACGCGCATCTTCGGCCCGGTGGCCCGGGAACTGCGCGAGAAACAGTTCATGAAGATCATCTCCCTGGCCCCGGAGGTGCTGTGACCATGGCGGTGGTAGCGGGCCGGCAGCCGGTCCACGTGAGGAAGGGCGACACCGTGGAGGTCATCGGCGGCAAGCACCGCGGCAAGCGGGGGAAGGTCCTCAAGGTCCTGACCAAGGACGGGACGGTGATCGTCGAAGGAGTCAACCTCGTCAAGCGGCACACCAAGCCGACCCAGAAGCTGCCTCAGGGCGGTATCGTGGAGAAGGAAGCTCCGCTGCACGCCAGTCGGGTCATGCTGGTGTGCCCGAAGTGCGGGAAAGCCGCGCGTATGGCCCACGGCTACCTTGCCGACGGTACGAAGATCCGCGTCTGCAAGCACTGCGGAGAACAGGTAGAGAAGTAGGCCCGGGGGCCCGAGGTCCCGGGACCGGAGGAGAAGATGCCGAACGACGAGCCCAAGTCCAAGCGCACCGAGCCGCCCGCGGCGCAGGGAGCGCCGAAGGCCGACAGCGCGCCCCGGGCCTCGCGCAAGCCCAGGGCGCCCAAGGGCGAGGCGCCGAAGGCCGAGGGGCGGCCGCCGCGGACGGAAGGGACAGCCGCCTCCCAGGGGACGTCGGCGACGGAGCGCGACGCCGCCGGGACGGTCCTGCGCACCCATCCCGTCCGCCTGCGCGAGCGGTACCGCACAGAGGTCGTTCCGCGGCTGCGGGAGCGATTCGGCTACCGGAACATCATGGAGGTCCCGCGGCTGGAGAAGGTCGTGATCAACATGCGGGTCGGCGACGCCACCACCGATACCCGGTTTGTGGACAAGGCGGTGGAGGAGCTGACCCTGATCGCCGGCCAGCGCCCGGCCGTGGCCCGGGCCCGCGTCTCCATCGCGGCCTTCAAACTGCGTCGCGGCATGCCCATCGCCGCGCGGGTGACCCTGCGCGGGGACCGGATGTACGAGTTCGTGGACAAGCTGTTCAACGTGGCCCTGCCCCGCATCAAGGACTTCAAGGGGATCAGTGCCCGACAGTTCGACGGCCGCGGCAACCTGAACATCGGCGTCCGGGAGCAGCTCATCTTTCCCGAGATCGACTACGACCGGGTGGAGAAGATCCGCGGGATGGACATCACCCTGGTCACGACGGCGCGCACCGACGAGGAGGCGCAGGAACTGCTGCGGTTGCTGGGGCTGCCGCTGCGCGAGGCGGCGCCGGAACCTGTCGGGACGCGTCGGTGAAAGGAGCGATCCGTGGCCAAGAAGGCGTTGTTGAACAAGTGGAAGCGTGAACCGAAGTTCAAGGTGCGCCGCTACAGCCGCTGTCAGCGGTGCGGGCGGCCGCGCGCCGTGTTCCGCAAATTCGGGCTGTGCCGGATCTGTCTGCGACAACTGGCCCACCGCGGCGAGATCCCCGGCCTGGTCAAGGCCAGCTGGTAGGAAGGGGTGGAGCCGTGGGCACGATCACCGATCCGATTGCGGACATGCTGACGCGGATCCGGAACGCCAACAGCGCGCGACATGAGCACGTGGACATTCCGGCCAGCAGGCTGAAGATGGAGATTGCGCGCATCCTCAAGGACGAGGGCTTCATCGCGGACTGGCGGTTCATTGAGCGCGGGCCGCAGGGATTGCTGCGGATCACCCTGCGCTACGGGCCACGCAAGGAGCCGGTCCTGTCGGGGCTCCGGCGGGCCAGCCGGCCGGGCCTCCGCCTGTACACGACGCGCCGCGAGATCCCGCGCATCCGGGGCGGGATGGGCGTGGCCATCCTGAGCACCTCCCGCGGGGTCATGACCGACCGCCAGGCCCGGCGCGTCGGGGTCGGCGGTGAGGTGCTGTGCTACGTCTGGTAGCGGCGGCGATGACGGAGGAGGGAGCATGTCGCGCGTAGGCCGATCGCCCATCCCGATCCCGAAGGGGGTTCAGGTCCAGATCCAGGGACGGACCGTCGAGGTCCGCGGCCCGAAGGGAGCCCTGGCGCGGGAACTGCCGCCCGAGATGTCGGTGGAGCTGTCGAACGGGATGCTGCTGGTGCGCCGGCCTACCGACCAGGAGCGGCACCGGGCGCTGCACGGGCTCACCCGGGCGTTGCTGGCCAACATGATTCGCGGGGTGACCGAGGGGTTCAAAGTGGAACTGGAGATCCAGGGCGTCGGCTACCGAGCCGCCAAGCAGGGGAATGCGCTCTCCCTGCAGGTCGGGTACTCCCATCCCGTCGAGATCATCCCCGAGCCGGGGATCAGTTTTGAGGTGCCCCAGCCCAACCGCATCACGGTCAGCGGCATCGACAAGGAACGGGTGGGCCAGGTGGCCGCCCGGATCCGGGCGGTCCGGGAGCCGGACCCCTACAAAGGGAAGGGGATCCGCTATCTCGGAGAGCGGATCCGGCTCAAGCCGGGCAAGGCCGGCCGGACCGTAGGCGGGGCGGCGAAGGCGTAGGTGGGAGGACGGCAGATGCTCAAGCCAGTGGACCGCAAGGCGCTGCGTCGGCGGCGCCACCTGCGCATCCGACAGAAGGTGGTGGGCCGGCCGGAGCGTCCGCGGCTGTCGGTGTTCCGCAGCCTCAGACACATCCAGGCGCAGATCATCGACGACACGCGGGGCGTGACACTGGCCGCGGCGTCGACGCTGGACCCGGAGATCCGGGAGGCCGTCCGCGGCCGGAAGAAGTCCGAGGCGGCCGGCGTGGTCGGCGAACTGATCGCCAGGCGGGCGCTGGAGCGCGGAATCCGACAGGTGGTGTTCGACCGGGGCGGCTACCTGTATCACGGCCGGATCAGGGCGCTGGCCGAAGGGGCCCGGAAGGCCGGGCTGCAGTTCTGAAAGGAGGCAGCGATGCCGGTCAAGAGAGTGGATCCCGCCACGGTCAACCTCACCGTGGAGAAGGCGGTGTGGATCAACCGGGTGGCCAAGGTGACCCGGGGCGCCAAGCGCTTCAACTTCGCCGCCCTGGTCGTCGTGGGGGACGAACAGGGCCACGTGGGCGTGGGACTGGGCAAGGCGGCGGAGGTGCCGGACGCGATCCGCAAGGCCGTGGAGGACGCGAAGAAAGGGCTGATCGAGGTGCCCCTGCGCGGGACGACCATCCCCCACGAGGCGCTGGGGGTCTACGGAGCCTCCCGCGTCCTGCTGCGCCCGGCCACAGAAGGGACGGGCGTCATCGCCGGCGGATCGGCGCGCGCCGTCCTGGAGGCGGCCGGAATCAAGGACATCCTGACCAAGTCCCTGGGCTCGCGCAACCCGATCAATCAGGCCCGGGCCGTGCTTGAAGCACTGCAGCAGTTGCGGCAACCTGAAGAGGTGGCGAGGGTGCGCAACAAGCCGGTGGAAGAGGTCATGGCGTTTCGGAGATAGCGGATGAAGATCTCGGATCTCAAGCCAGCGCGTGGTTCCCGCCGTCCCGCGCGTCGCGTGGGGCGCGGACTGGGGTCGGGGCGCGGGGTGTACAGCGGCCGCGGCCGGAAGGGCCAGCAGGCGCGGTCGGGCCGGCCGCCCCGCCCGGGATTTGAAGGGGGCCAGACTCCGCTCAGCAAGCGCCTGCCGTTCCGCCGCGGGGTGCGCGCCGGCGGCGCCGTGCACACGGGAGGGAAGCCCCGGGTGCGATACACGCCGGTGAACCTGCGGGACCTGAACCGGTTTCCGGCCAACGCCGAGGTGACCCCGCAGACCCTGCGGGACGCCGGGGTGGTGCGGGGATCGGCGCCGGTGAAGATCCTCGGCGACGGCACGGTTGACCGCGCCCTGGTGGTCAAGGCGCAGGCCTTCAGCCGGTCGGCGGCGGACGCCATCCGCCGCGCCGGCGGCCGGATCGAGGTGATCCCCTAAATGTCCATGCTCGCCGGGCTGGTCAACGCCTTCCACGCGGGGGATCTGCGCAAGCGGGTCCTCTTTACCGCGGTGATGCTGGCGCTCTTCCGCCTGGGGGCGCACCTCCCCGTGCCCGGGGTGGACGTGGCCGCGGTGGAGCGCTTCTTCCGCCAGCAGGGGACCATCTTTAGCTTCCTGGACCTGTTCGTCGGCGGGGCGCTCAGCAACTTCGCCATCTTCGCCCTCGGCGTCTTTCCCTACATCACCGCCTCGATCATCATGAGTCTGATGCAGGTCATCTTCCCCTCCCTCAAGGAGATGGCGCAGGAGGAGGGGGAAGCCGGGCGGCGGCGGATCGGCATGTACACCCGTTACCTCACCGTGGCCCTGGCCGTCCTGCAGGGCGTGGCTCAGACCAGCGTGATCCGCAGCATGGGCGCCCTCCCCGACGCGCGCCCGCTGACCCTGGGCATGATCGTGGTCACGCTCGTGGCCGGGACGATGCTGCTGACCTGGATGGGCGAGATCATGACGGAGTACGGGGTGGGCAACGGCGTCTCGCTCATCATCTTCGGCGGGATCGTGGCCCGGCTGCCCGACCAGACGGCGCGCACCCTGGCCCTGGTCGGCGTGGGCGAGGTCAAGTGGTACCAGTTCCTGCTCGATGTGCTCGTCGTGCTGGGCAGCGTGGTGGCCGTGGTGGCCGTGACCCAGGCCGTCAGGAAGATTCCGGTGCAGTACGCCAAGCGGGTGGTCGGCCGGCGGGTCTACGGGGGGCAGTCCACGCACCTCCCCCTGCGCCTCATCCAGGCCGGCGTCATCCCCATCATCTTTGCCGTCTCGGTCCTGCAGTTTCCCCAGACCATCGCCCAGTTCGTGCGGTACGAGCCGATCCGGCGGATCGGCGAGACCATCCTCCCGGGCCGGCCGCTGGGAGACCTGCTGTACTTCGTCCTGATCATCCTGTTCACGTACTTCTACACCGCGGTGTCCTTCGATCCGAACGACGTTTCGGAGAACATCAAGAAGTACGGCGGCTTCATCCCCGGCATCCGGCCCGGCAAGCCGACCACGGAGTACCTCTCCCGGGTGGTGGAGCGTCTCACCCTGGTGGGCGCCCTGGTGCTCGCCGTCATCGCCGTGGCTCCCATCTACCTGGCCCGCGGCACGGGGGTACTGACCTTCTACCTGGCCGGCACATCGCTGCTCATCGTGGTCGGCGTGGCCCTGGAGACGATGAAGCAGATCGAAGCCTACGTGCTCATGCGGCACTATGAAGGGTTCATGCGGTGAACCTGATCTTCCTCGGGGCGCCGGGCGCCGGCAAAGGGACCCAGGCCCGTCTGCTGCAGGAGCGGGAGCAGATCCTGCAGCTGTCCACCGGGGACATGCTGCGTGCGGCAATCGCGGAGGGCAGCCCCCTGGGGATGCAGGCCAAGGCCTATGTCGAGCGGGGGGCCCTCGTCCCCGACGACGTCATGATCGCCTTGATCGAGACGCGGCTGACGCGTCCGGACGCCCGGCGCGGCTTCGTCCTGGACGGGTTCCCGCGGACCCTGCCCCAGGCGGAGGCGCTGGACCGGATGCTGGAGCGGGCGGGCCGGCGGGTGGACGCCGTCCTGTACTTCGACCTCGACGACGACACCATCCTCCGGCGTCTGACCGGCCGGTGGGTGTGCCGGCAGGCCGGGCACATCTACCATCTCGAGTTCAAGCCGCCCCGGCAGCCCGGGCGCTGCGACGTGGACGGCAGCGAGCTGGTCCAGCGCGTGGACGACCGGCCGGAGACGGTCCGCCGGCGGCTGGAAGTGTACCACCGGGAGACGGAGCCGGTGGTGGAATTCTATCGCCGGCGGGGGGTCCTGGCCACCGTGGACGCCGACGGGGGCATCGAGGACGTCTACGAGCGTGTGCTCCGGACGATCCGGGCGCGAATGGAGCTGCGGGCCTAGATGGTCCGGCACATGATCATCGTCAAGTCGCCGGAGGAAGTGGAGCGGATGCGCCGCGCGGGGCGCCTGGCCGCGGAGGCCCTCCGCGAGGTGGCCAGGGCGGTCCGGCCCGGGGTGACCGGCGCCGCGCTGGACCGGCTGGCCGAGACCTTCATCCGCGACCACGGGGGGGCGCCGTCCTTCAAGGGGTACCGGGGTTTTCCGGCCAGTATCTGCGTCTCGGTCAACGATGCCGTCGTGCACGGCATCCCCGACGGCCGGCCGTTGCGCCCGGGCGAGATCGTCTCGATCGACCTCGGGGTCGAGGTGGACGGGTTTCACGGCGACATCGCGGTGACCCTGCCGGTGGGGGAGATCGGTCCCGAGCTGGCCCGGTTGCTCCGGGTGGCCCGCGAGGCGCTGTTCCGGGGGATCGCCGCGGTCCGGGCCGGCCGGCACCTGGGCGATATCGGGGTGGCCATCCAGCGCCATGCCGAAGGGGCCGGGTTCTCCGTGGTCCGAGACTTCGCCGGACACGGCATCGGCCGGCACCTGCACGAGGAACCGCAGGTCCCCAACTTCGGCGAGCCGGGCACGGGCCCGGTGCTGCGGAGCGGCATGACCCTGGCCATCGAACCCATGGTCAACGAGGGAACGTGCGAGGTGTTCCTGGAAGCCGACGGCTGGACCGTCCGAACCCAGGACGGGCGTCCGTCCGCCCACTTTGAGCACACGGTCGCGGTCACGGACGACGGCGCGGACGTCCTCACCGCCATCCCGGGCGGGGTGCTGTAGCGGCTGGGGCCGGGACCTCGTGACGTGGACGAACCGTCGTTTGGCGAGTATAATGAGATTTTGTGCTATGCGGTGTGAAATGCGCCGGGAGGCGTGATGGCCAAGAAAGACGCGATCGAGGTCGAGGGACAGGTCGTCGAGGTCATGCCCAACGCCCTGTTTCGCGTGGAGCTGCAGACCGGTCACAAGGTGCTGGCGCATATCTCCGGCAAGATGCGGATCAACTTCATCCGCATCCTGCCCGGGGATCGGGTCAAGGTGGAGCTCTCGCCCTACGACCCGACCCGCGGCCGGATCACCTACCGGTACCGCTGAGCGAAGGAGACGGCGATGAAGGTCCGGGCGTCCGTCCGGCGGATGTGCGAAAAGTGCAAGGTCGTCAAGCGCGGGGGGCGGGTGTACATCATCTGCGACAACCCCAAGCATAAGCAGAAGCAGGGGTAGGAGGTCAACCATGGCGCGGATTGCCGGTGTGGACCTGCCCCGGGAGAAGCGGATCGAGGCGGCCCTCCCGTACATCTTCGGGATCGGGCTCAGCCGCTCGCGCCAGATCCTGGCCGCGACGCAGGTCAATCCCGACACCCGGGTGCGGAACCTGACGGAGGAAGAGATTACCCGGTTGCGCGACTACATCGACCGGCACTTCAAGGTGGAGGGCGACCTGCGCCGGGAGATCGCCATGGACATCCGGCGGCTGCAGGAGATCGGCTGCTATCGCGGCCTGCGGCACCGCCGCGGCCTGCCCGTGCGCGGGCAGCGCACCCGGACCAACGCCCGGACCCGCAAGGGCAAGAAGAAGACGGTCGGATCCGGCCGCCGCAAGATCGAGAAGAAGTGAGGTAAAGGAAAGGAGCGTTCATGGTCAAGAAAGCGCGCGGGCGCAAGCGAGAGCGGAAGAACGTGCCGCTGGGCGTGGCCCACATCCAGTCCACCTTCAACAACACGATCGTCACCATCAGCGACCCCCAGGGAAACGTCCTGGCCTGGTCCAGCGCCGGCCAGACGGGGTTCAAGGGATCGCGCAAGGGGACGCCCTTTGCGGCGGGTCTCGCCGCCGAGGCCGCGGCGCGCAAGGCCATGGAGCACGGGGTGAAGCAGGTCGAGGTCCTGGTCAAAGGGCCGGGGGCGGGCCGCGAGGCGGCCATCCGCGCGCTGCAGGCCGCCGGCCTGGAGGTCAACCTGATCCGCGACGTGACCCCGATTCCGCACAACGGCTGCCGGCCGCCCAAGCGGCGGCGCGTGTAGAGGCAGGAGGGCGGGATGGGACGGTATACGGATGCGGTCTGTCGGCTGTGCCGCCGCGAGGGGATGAAGCTCTACCTCAAGGGCGAGAAGTGCTACACCGAGAAATGCCCGGTCCACAAGCGGCCGGTGCCCCCGGGCATGCACGGCCAGGGCCGGCGCAAGCTCAGCGAGTTCGGCGTGCGCCTGCGCGAGAAGCAGAAGCTGCGCCGGATCTACGGGATTTACGAGACGCAGTTCAAGACCTACTTCCGCCGCGCCGCCCAGGCTAAGGGGGTGACGGGCGTGCGGCTGTTGCAGCTGCTGGAGACCCGGCTGGACAACGTCGTCTACCGCCTGGGCTACGCCACTTCTCGCCGGGAGGCGCGGCAGATGGTGCTCCACGGGCACATCGGCGTGAACGGCCGCAAGGTGACCGTCCCCTCCTACCAGCTGAAACCGGGCGACGTCGTGGCGCCCACCCCTCACGGGAAGGAGCACCCGCGGGTGAAGGAACTCGCCGCCACGGGGTTGCGCACCCTGCCCTCCTGGCTGGAGTTCACCCCCGAGCGGCTGGAAGGGCGCGTGCTGGCCCTTCCGGCGCGTGAAGAGATCGACGTGCCGGTGCAGGAACAGCTCATCGTCGAGTACTATTCGAGATAGTCCGGCCGGAGGAAGCGCCGGGACGGCGGCCGTCGCGGCAGGATCGGACAGGCAGTGATCGGGAGGAGTGCATGAGCATCGCCACTATCTGGGAAGCCCCGAAGACCAAGATCGAGTACGCCGAACTCTCCGAGACGTACGGAAAGTTCCTCGTCGAGCCGCTGGAGCGCGGCTTCGGCATTACCCTGGGTAATGCCCTGCGCCGGGTCTTGCTGTCCTCCATTCCGGGCGCGGCGGTCACCTCGGTGAAGATCGAGAACGTCCTCCACGAATTCTCCACCATTCCCGGCGTGGTGGAGGACGTCACGCAGATCATCCTCAACCTGAAGGAACTCACCCTGCGTCTGCATACCGACAAGCCGAAACTGCTCCGGCTGGAGGCGCGGGGGAAGAAGGTGGTCACCGCCGCGGACATCGCGGAGGACGCCGAGGTGGACATCCTCAACCCCGACCTGCACATCGCCACCCTGGACAAGAAGGACGCCCGGCTGGCCATGGAGCTGGTCGTGGAGCGGGGCAAAGGGTACGTGCCGGCCGAGAAGCACCGGAAGAGCGAGCACGTCATCGGCGTCATCCCGGTGGACTCCATCTTCTCGCCCATCCAGAAGGTCAACTACGTCGTCGAGGATACCCGAAGCGGGACGGCCGAGATGGACCGCCTGGTGCTGGAGGTCTGGACCGACGGCTCGATCCGGCCCGAGGAGGCCGTCCAGGAAGCGGCCCGGATCCTGATCGACCAGTTCAAGCTCTTTGCCGGCATGGGCGAGGAGGCCGAGGCCTTCGGCGGGCTGGAGCCGGGCGCGGACGCGCAGATGGCCAAGTTGTACGCCATGCCCATCGAGGATCTGGACCTTTCTGTCCGGCCCTACAACTGCCTGAAACGGGCCGGGATCAACACCGTCGGCGACCTCATGCAGCGCACCGAAGAGGAGATCGTCAGCGTGAAGAACTTCGGGCGCAAATCGCTGGACGAAGTGCGCGAGAAGCTCACCGCGCTCGGCCTGTCGCTGAAGCGGCGGGATGTGTCATCGGCCGGGGCGTGACGGCCCGGCCGATGGGCCTCGTGGGATGAGGGAGCAACCATGCTGGGGCGTGTGACTCGGAAACTCAACCGCGACAGCGGCGAGCGCAAGGCGCTGTTCCGCGACCTGGTCAGCGCGCTCATCACCCACGGTCGCATCGAGACCACGGCGGCCAGGGCCAAGGAGACGAAGAAGATCGCCGATGGGCTGGTCGCCCTGGCTCTGCGGGATGACGTACACGCCCGCCGACAGGCCCGCCGCCTGCTTACCGACCCGGCGGTGGTGAAGCGCCTGTTTGCCGAGGTCGCCCCCCGGTATCGGACGCGGGTCGGGCGCGGCGGGTACACCCGTGTCATCCGGACCCGGGCACGCCGGGGCGATGCCTCGGAGATGGCGATCGTGGAGCTGGTCTCGTAGCGCACCGCCGCGACGGGCCCCCGGCTGGGCCGCGCCGGCAGATGCGTGCGCCCGTCGATCCCACCCTTCCGAGATCGCCGCGGCGCACGGCGCCGCAGCGATGACATGGCCGCCCTGATCGAAGTCCGCAACCTGCGCCACGTCTACAACGCCGGCACCCCCCACGCCGTAGTCGCGGTGGACGGCGTGTCGATGACCATCGAGCGGGGGGAGTTCGTGGCCATCGTGGGCGGCAACGGCTCCGGCAAGTCCACCCTGGCCAAGCACCTCAACGCGCTCCTCCTTCCGACCGAGGGCGAAGTGCGCGTGGACGGGCTGGACACGCGCGACCGCAGCGCCCTGTGGGAGATCCGCCGGCGCGTGGGCATGGTCTTTCAGAATCCCGACAACCAGCTCGTGGCCACCGTCGTGGAGGAAGATGTGGCCTTCGGGCCGGAGAACCTGGGCCTCCCCCCGGAGGAGATCGCCCGGCGCGTGGCCGCGGCCCTGACCGCGGTGGAGATGCTGCCCTTCCGACGGGCCGAGCCGCACCTGCTGAGCGGGGGGCAGAAGCAGCGGGTGGCCATCGCCGGGGTGCTGGCGATGCGCCCGGAGTGTCTGATCCTCGATGAAGCCACGACGATGCTCGACCCCCAGGGGCGGCGCGAGGTGCTGGACACGGTGCAGCGCCTCAACCGGTCGGGGGTGACCGTCATCCTCATCACCCACAGCATGGACGAGGCCGCGCTGGCCCACCGGGTGATTGCGCTCTTTCGGGGGCACATCGCCCTGGAGGGCCCTCCGGAGCGAATCTTCGACCGCGGCCGCGACCTGGAGGCCATCGGTCTGGGGCTCCCGCTGGTCCCGGCGCTGGCCCGCGCCCTGCGGGAGGACGGCCTCCCCCTGAGGGACGGAATTCTCTTTCCCGAGCATCTGGTGGATGCCGTGGCCCAACTGGCGGCCGCCGCCCGGGGACGAATCGATGGCGTTCATTGAGTGCGAGGCGCTCGGTCACATCTATCTGAAGGGCACCCCCATGGAGACCGTGGCGCTGCAGGAGGTCACGCTGCGCATCGACGAAGGGGAGTTTGTCGCGTTGATCGGCCCGACCGGCTCGGGCAAATCCACCCTCGTGCAGCACTTCAACGCGTTGCTCCGTCCCACGTCCGGCACCGTTCGCGTGGGCGGCGTGGATCTGTCCGCTCCCCGGGCCGACCTGCAGGCGGTCCGCCGCCAGGTCGGGATGCTGTTCCAGTATCCCGAGCACCAGCTCTTCGAGGAGACCGTGGCCGAGGATGTGGCCTTCGGTCCCAGGAACCTCGGTCTTTCGGAAGATGAAGTACAGGCGCGCGTCGCCGAGGCCCTGCGTGCCGTCGGTCTGGATCCCGCCGTCTTTGGTCCGCGGTCACCCTTTTCGCTGTCGGGCGGGGAGATGCGGCGGGTGGCCGCCGCCGGGGTGCTGGCCATGGCCCCCCGGGTGCTGATCCTCGACGAGCCGGCGGCGGGGCTGGATCCGCGGGGGAAGGCGGAGATCCTGGGGCACTTCCGCGCCCTGCATGTCCGGCGGGGGACGACCATCGTCCTGATCACCCACGACATGGACGAGGTCGCCGCGCTGGCCCAGCGCGTCATTGTCCTGGACCGGGGGCGCGTCGTGATGGACGGTCCGGTGCGCGAGGTCTTCACCCGGGCCGACGAGCTGCAGGCCCTCGGGCTCGGTGTCCCGGCGGCGACGGACGTGGCGCGCCGGCTCCGCGCCCGGGGCCTGCCGGTGCGGGAGGACGTGCTCACCGCCGAGGAGGCGCGGATCGCCATCCGGGAGGCCCTGCGGTGGAACTGAGCCGCTACGTGACCATCGGGCAGTTCATCCCCCGCGACTCCCCGGTGCACCGACTCGACCCGCGGACCAAGCTGGCCGCGGTGACCATGCTCATGGTGGCCATCTTCGTCGCCCGGGACTTCGCCGGCTACACCCTGCTCACGGCATTCCTCCTTGTCGTCGTCGCGGTCTCCCAGCTCCCGCTCGGCTACCTGCTCCGGGGGCTGCGGCCGGTGGTCTTTCTGCTGCTGCTGACCGTCCTGCTGAATCTCTTCTTCAGCGGGATTTCGGGCGGGACCCCGCTGGTTGCCTTCCGGGGCGTGGTGGTGACGCGGGAGGCAGCGCTCCGGGCCCTCTTCATCGCCGCCCGCCTGGTCCTGCTGATCGCCGTGACCTCGCTGTTGACGTACACGACGTCCCCCGTGGCCCTGACCGATGGGATCGAGCGCCTCCTCCGTCCCTTCCGGCGGATGGGAGTACCGGCCCACGAACTGGCCATGATGATGACCATCGCCCTGCGGTTCATCCCGACCCTGGTGGAGGAGACGGAGAAGATCATGAAGGCCCAGATGGCCCGGGGCGCCGTCTTCGACCGCGGCGGGGCCTTGCGGCGGGCCCGGGCCCTGGTGCCGGTGCTGGTCCCCCTCTTCGTCAGCGCCTTCCGGCGCGCCGACGAGCTGGCCCTGGCGATGGAGGCGCGGTGCTACCGGGGAGGCGAGCACCGCACGCGGATGAAAGAGTTGCGCTTTGCGCCCCAGGACCTGGTGGCCCTGGCCGTGACCGTGGCCGCCTCTGTCGTCGTCTCCCTGCCCTACGTGGCGTGGCGGCACCTGCTCCGGTGACCCGCAACATCCGCCTGACCATCGAGTACGACGGAACCGATTTCTCGGGCTGGCAGCGCCTGAGGCGCCGTCCGTCCGTGCAGGAAGAAATTGAGCGGGCCATCCGTGCTGTGACGCGGGAGTCGGTGCATCTCATCGGCGCGGGACGGACCGACGCCGGGGTCCACGCCCTGGGCCAGGTGGCCAACTTCCGGACCGCCAGCCGGCTGCCTGTGGAACGGATCCCACCCGCGCTCAACCACCATCTGCCGCCGACGATCCGCATCCTGGAGGCGGCCGAGGTCGATCTTGCCTTCCACGCCCGGTACTCTGCCCTCGGCCGGACCTACCGGTACGCCGTCCTGAACCGTCCCGCCCCGTCGGCGATCCTCCGGAACCATGCCCACCATGTCCCCCAGCCGCTCGCCCTCGACGCGCTGGCGGAGGCCCTGCCGGCCCTGCAGGGACGGCATGCCTTTACCTCTTTTCGCGCCACCGGGTCGAGGGAGCGGTCTACGGTGTGTACGCTTCGCCGCGCCGAGGTCGTCCGCAGCGGCGACATAGTCATCTTCACCTTCGAGGCGGACCGGTTTCTCCGGCACATGGTGCGCCTGATGGTGGGCACGCTGCTGCGGGTGGGAACGGGGAAGCTGCCGCCGCAGGCGGTGGCCGAGATCCTCGCCGCAGAAGACAACGCCCGCGCCGGTCCCCGCGCCCCGGCCCGCGGGCTGTTCCTCGTCCGCGTGGACTACTGATATAATGCGCTCTGGCGGGCCCGTAGCTCAACGGCAGAGCGGCACCCTCATAAGGTGTGGGTTCCTGGTTCGAGCCCAGGCGGGCCCACCACGGGCGCCCGGCCTCCTCTGAGCCGGGATCGTCGCATGGCCCGACTGTCCGGCCTGTCCGCCGGGCAGGTATCCCACCGGGCAAGGATGGGCCGCTGCCGAGGGGAATAGTACTGCGGCTGTCGCGGCGAGGAAGGCCCGCGCGGCGGAGGTGGCGGCATGGATGAACGCGAGCGCACCGGGATCTTCCGGGTCGGCGCGCCCACATCCAGGGACATCCACCAGATCTTCAAGCACGTCTATCAGGCGCTGCGGGAGAAGGGGTACAACCCGGTGGATCAGATCGTGGGCTACCTGCTCAGCGGAGATCCGACCTACATCACCAGCCACCGGGAGGCGCGGACCGTCATCCGTCAGGTAGACCGACTGGTGCTCCTGGAGGAGCTCGTCCGCTGCTACGTTGAGCACAAACTCTAATCGGCGGATCCATCCGCCGGGACCAGAGGACGGCAGGCCGACGGAGACGCCGCGATGGACCAACTGATCATCCAGGGCGGGAGGCCTCTTCGGGGGTCGGTGCGGATCTCCGGGGGGAAGAACAGCGCGCTGGCCATCATCACCGCCGCCTGCCTCGCTCCCGACGTCTCGGTGCTGGACAACGTTCCGCTGTGCCGTGACGTCCTCACCCTCTCCGCCATCCTGGAGGCCCTCGGGGCGAAGATCACCCTGGCCGGGGGGCGGATGACTATCGACGCCCAGGCCGTCTCCCAGCACGTGGCCCCCTACGACCTCTGCCGGCAGATGCGGGCGTCCTTCTATACGGCGGGGATGCTGCTGGGCCGGCTGGGGCGGGCGCAGGTGCCGCTGCCCGGAGGCTGCGTCATCGGCTCGCGGCCCGTCGATTTCCACCTGCGCGGGTTTGCCGCGATGGGTGCCACCGTCCTTACCGAGCACGGCTATGTGCACGCCGAGGCCCCGCACCTGGGGTCGGCCAACTTCTTCGTCCCGCGCAGCAGTGTGGGCACGACCATCAACCTGATGCTGGCCGCCACGCTGGCCCGGGGCACCACGATCCTGGAAAACGCCGCGCGCGAGCCGGAAGTGGTCGATACCGCCGTGTTCCTGAATCTGATGGGCGCCAGAATCAAGGGTGCCGGGACGAACACGGTCATCGTGGAAGGGGTGCGGGAGCTGCACGGGGCGACCTATGCCGTGATTCCCGACCGCCTGGAGGCCGGAACCTACCTGATTGCCGCCGCCGCCACCGGCGGGGAGGTGCTGGTGGAGCAGATGATCCCGGAGCACCTCGGCGCCCTGCTGGTCAAACTGGAGGAGGCCGGCGCCGTCGTGGAGCGCCGGACCGACGGCGTGCGCGTGCGTCGGGAGGGGCCGCTGCGCGGCGTGGACGTGGACACGGCGCCCTTCCCCGGGTTTGCCACCGACCTGCATCCGCCCTTCGTCGCGGCCATGGCGGTCGCGGACGGCCGCAGCACCGTGCGGGAAACCATCTTCGAGTCGCGCTTTGGCTATGTGGACGAACTGCGCCGTCTGGGCGCGGACCTCCGCGTGGAGAACGACACCGTGGTGGTGAACGGCGTGCCGTTCCTCACCGGCGCGCCGGTGCAGGCCCCGGATCTCCGGGCCGGCGCGGCGGTGGTGATCGCCGGGCTGACCGCCCGGGGAGCCAGTGTCATCTCCGGCGTCGAGAACATCGACCGCGGCTACGAGCGGATTGAGGAGAAGCTGACGGCGCTGGGCGCCAGCGTCGAGCGGGTCACCACGACGACGGAACCGGCAGTGGCCCGGGTCGGCTGAGGGGGCCGAATCCCCCTGCGCCTGCTATAATCAGCACGCCGGCCGGGCCGGCCGCCGCGGGCGAGTAGCTCAGCGGGAGAGCATCCGGTTTACACCCGGAAGGGCGCAGGTTCGATCCCTGCCTCGCCCACCATTACCCCACGGAGGTTGGACCCGGCTACCGACTCCGGTTTCTGCCGCGGCGAGCTACCGGTCCCCCGACGACCTCGACACCTGGCTCAGCACCAGGCTCAGCCGCCGGTTGATCGCATTGAGGACCGCCCTGGCCGTGCCGGCGTATTTGTTCTCGTTTCCCGGAGCGATTCCCAGGAGCTTCTCCTCGCCCGCCGGGCTCATCAGCATGACCGCCACCCACAGCGCCTGGTGCTCGCCGTGGGAGACGGACTGGATGTCCTGGAGGATGACCCCGTACCCCGGAGGAAGCAGCTCGGTCAGGGCGCGGGCTGTCGCCTCCCCGACCAGGAACGGGATCCGATCCGGCGCATTCCGGCCGACGACACGGCCGACGGCATGGCGCTCACCGTACTGAACCTCCACCTCGACGGTGGCGGAGAGGCCTCCTTCGGCGAGGTTCCATCGGACGAGAGACACCCGGTGGGACTCGCCCGAAGGCGGCGCGGAGGCCGCCGGGGTTTCCTGCCCGGTCTTCGGAACCGAGGGCGGTTCACCAGCCGGCTCAGGGGCGGCGGGGAGCGGCTCCGGTCCAAGGATCTCAGGTCCCGCCGCTTCCGTGATTCCCGCGGGGGCGGAAACAGGTTCTTCCGGTGGCGCCGCCGGGCCCTCCGGCGACGCGGCCTCCTGGGGCGCGGGAACGGCGGCTGCCGCGGGCGGGAGGACCTCCTGCGCCACCGCCGGCTCCGGCGCCGTGGTGGCCGGTTCGACCGGCGGGATCGGAGCCTCAGCCAACTCGGCCGCCGCGCGGGCCGTCTCCCCCGGCTCCGGAATGGGTGGTGTTTCGGGTTCCCGTGGGATCGCCGGCTCAGCGGACGGCAGCTCATACACGGGAGCCTCCGCTTCCTCCAGGGGTTCCGCCGCGGCGGGTTCTTCGACCGGCGGGATCGCTTCCGCCGGGATTCCGGTCGATGGCGGGGACGGGGCGGGCGTCGTTCCGGCCGGAGCCGGGCCCCGATCGGCCTCCGTAGCCGGACCTCGGCCCCGCAGCGCGATCTCCGCCGAGATGATGAGCGCATCAAGCGCCGCGTAGGCGTCGGCCGGATTGGCCACGGGATCGGTCCCCGCCACGCCGAACCGGCCCTCCGGAACGCGGCCCTCTGCCGTCTCGATGGACAGCGTGAAGACCCGGTCGCGGATGCGGTTCAGCAGCTCCCGGATCTCGTCGTACGGTCGCTGGGTGAGGATGAGGAAGGCATCGCCCGAGTGGCGACCGAGGAGGTCGCGCCCGTCGAGCTGCAGGCGGAGGAGGCGCGCCACCTGGGCAAGGATGGAGTGGCCGGCGCGATAGCCGAAGACATCCATCAGCGTGCCCAATCCCGCGACCTGGATGCACACCGCGTGGATCTCCGACCTGGTAATCCAGGCCGTTCCCTCTGCGCGGAGGGCTACCGACCAGGGGAGGTGGGTAATCGGGTCGATTGTCGACATCTGCGGATCGCCGTCCATTGGTCTCCTCCGGGGTCCGATAACATCATGCCCAATTACATGAATCTAGACCAATTCTTGTGCCCGACTCGCCAGGAGATTCGATAGACGAAAGTCTATCAGTCCTGCCAGGGCCGGATTCGGAGGGAATCTTCGGCATCCCACAGAATATCGTTCCGCATTGGCTCGTTTTCCTGCGTGAACGGGCCCTGGACTCATCCAGAAGCCCCCCGACGAGGTGAACCTTGTGAAGAAACTCAAGCCGACGGATACGGATGTGCTGCTCCGCATCATGCAGATTGCGGACTCCCCCTCGAACCTCGACGCCATGCAGTACATCCTGTTCCAGTTCGACTTCAAGGATTACGAACAGTTCATCCTGGAGTGTCCCCCGGGGAGCATTCGGTTCAACAATTTCTTGCGGGTGGCGGTGTTCTGCGACAACCTGGGCGTGCTCGTGGACGGCGGTGCGCTCGATCCCGAGGTGGTCTTCGAACTCTACCCCATCCCCTGGGCCAAGATGGAACCCATCGTCATGGGGATGCGCCGCGAGCTGGGATGGCCGGATCTCTTCGACTATTTCGAAAAGCTCGGCAAGCAGTATCAGAAGTGGTGGGAGCCCAAGGCGAAGAAGATCAAACTTCCCGAAGCGCCCAAAGGTGAGGCGCCGCGCCCGGCGCTGCGGCCTGTGGCCCGGCCGACCCTGGTGCAGGCGACGCGGTTCGCGCGTCCCGGTGCCGTCCCGGCCCGCCCGGGGGCGGGAGCGGTGAAGCCGGCGGCCCGTCCGGCGGCTCCGGCCCGTCCGACCAAACCCGCCGCGAAGAAACCTGCGGCGAAGGCCAAGAAGAAGAGTCGGCGCTAGGGGTTCGGGTCTAGCTGTGGGCCGCGGCCTTCCCGGTGTCCGGGAGGGCCGCGCTGGCGTCGGCCAGGATCTCCCGGAGGCTCTGCCGCTCCGTGGTAAGGAGTTCCCGGACCGCCCGCACGACCTGCGGGTCGAACTGCGTGCCACGGCCGCGCTCCAGCTCGGCGAGCGCCTGTGCCTCCCCCAGCGCGGTGCGGTAGGGCCGGTCCGAGGTCATGGCATCGAGCGCATCGGCGACGGCGATGATGCGCGCGCCCAGCGGGATGCGCTCGCCGCTCAATCCAAAGTATCCGCCCCCGTCGTACCGCTCGTGGTGATAGAGGATGAACTCTTTGCCTTCGCGGTACTCGGGCAGGCTGCCCACGATCTCCGCGCCGATGGCGGCGTGCCGGCGCACCTGTTCGATCTCCCGCCGGCTGAGGCTTCCGGATTTGCGGAGCAGCGCGTCGGGGATCCCCAGCTTGCCCACGTCGTGGACGCGGGCGGCACGGGCGATGGCCTCGCAGGTCTCGGGGTCCAGTCCAAGGCGGTCGGCCAGGCGCCGCGCCAGGGCGGCCACCCGCTGGGAGTGGGCGAAGGTATACGGATCGCGCCGGTCGATGGTATCCGCAAGCAGCTCCACGGTTTCCTTCGTCTGACGCAAGACGATCCGTTCGCTGCGCAGCGCCCGGTACACCGCCGCCACCGGGAGCGCCAGCACCGGGGTAAAGTAGGGCGCGTGAATGAAGATGACCGCGGCGACGACCCCGAGCAGCAGCGTGCTCAGGTAGGGGACCAGGGCGCGCCCGAAGGTCGCCCTCCAGTACGCGGGGAACCGCGTGCGCTGCAACAGGACCGCTGCGCCCGTCACGACGAGGCTGTTGACGACGTAGAAAGCCGCGACGGAGGTGAGGACGGCGGCCACCTGAGGCAGGGAAAATCCCGTCGCCAGCGGGCCCGGACTCAGACGCCAGTAGAGAGCGCCGGCCAGCCCGACCGTGAGCGCGGTCTGCGCCGCGTTGAAAGCGATGAGTTCGGGCTCCCAGCGCTGGAGGGTGTACAGCAGGGCGACGCCCGCCGCCGCGGTCAGGGCGGCGAACCCGGGCGGCAGGAGCAGCAGCAGGGCCATCATCACGGCGCTGCCCATGTTCACGGCGACGTTCTTGCCCAGGCAGATCAGGCAGTACCCGGAAACCGGAATCAGGAGGAGACTGCCGGCGAGCAGCACCCAGAAGGTCGGGCCGGACGGGACGGTCGGGATCCAGCCGCGCAGGAAGAGGACCAGGCCGATCCCGGCCGCCATCGTGGCCCCCATGTACAGCCAGGCCGCTCGCGACAGACGCATCGGGGGAGAGGTCGCGGCGTTGTCCGAACGTTTACTCGTAGGTGACGCCGAGGTCCTGCCAGTCGGTAACGGGGCTCTCCCGGCAAACCTTGCACCCGGTGAGTACCCCGATGCCCTCCGCCGGCCGCACCAGCCCCGGCACAGCCGTGGCGAGGAGGAGAAAGACCAGAGGCGGAAGCCATCTGCGGGCGATCCGGTTCATCATCTCGTGTCCCCCCTCGTCAGGATGGAACACACAACCCCCTGCCGATGACTCAGGGGGTAGCGGTGAGCGTAGCACCGGGGCCGGGGTCTGTCAACGCCAGATCGGCGTCGGTTTCTTGGAGCCTTGATGGCAGTTCGGCGCGTCAGCGCTGGGACTCGAGACGCAGCGAGTCGATCAGTGCGCGGGCCCGTTTGGCTTCGTACATCCGCATGTCGGCCTGCTCCAGAGGCTCGGTGAAGGTGTCCCAGGTGCTCACGCCGATGCTGACCGACAGCCCTTGGGGAGCGCCCAGCGGTCGCCAGTGGCCGAAGACGCGCTCCAGCCGGGCCACCACGGCCTGCGCGGCCGCCGCCCCGGTGCCGGACAGGAGGACGACGAACTCATCGCCGCCGTACCGGGCCAGGACATCGGCCGAACGGAGCGACGTCTTCAGGACATCGGCGAAGGATTCCAGGATGCCGTCACCGGCGAGGTGGCCGTTGGTGTCGTTGAACCGTTTGAAGTCGTCGAGATCCAGCATGGCCACGGAGAAGGTCCGCCCCGTCCGCCGGGCGCGCAGCACCTCGGCGGCGTACACCTCGCGGAAGTAGCGACGGTTGTACAGACCGGTCAACGGATCGCGGATGGCGAGATCGTGCAACTGGCGCTGGGACTCCTGCAGCCGCAGCACGAGCACCCAGGCGATGCCGGCCATGACCAGGGCCACGAGCAGAAGGACACCCAGCTCGGCCAGGGTCGTGGCGAAGAAGAGACGGGTCTGATCGCCGGCCAACTGGCTGATGCGGATCCAGCCGCGCACCACGACCACGGCGCTGGCCACGGCGACGCCTGCGGCCAGGAGGATGCCGACGAGCGTGGCCTGGGGGAGCGGCGGGTGCGTCCGCGACGGCCGCGCTCTCGGTTCCACGGGTGGTGGCTCGGACGGTAGCATGGGCACAGGGAGGCGTCAATCAGTCAATCGGAAGACCGCGCCCGGACCTGAAGCGTCCGGGCAGCCTCATGGAGATTTGTTCAAGGATTTGCGCCCGCGGCGCCCGAAGGGGGTGGTGCCGATGATTGTGGAGGACCTCTACGAACTACAGGTGCTCGACTCGCACCTGAGCCGGCTGGAGCGGGCGCTGGCCGCCCTCGATGACGGGGCGCGGGTGCAGGAGCTGGCCGAGCGGGCCGCGGCGGAAGAGGCGGCCGTGACCGCGGAGCGACGCGCCAAGCAGTCCCGGCTGCAGGACCTGGAGCTCGAGCTGCAGAGCGTAGTGGAGAAGCGCCGCAGGATCGAGCAGGACCTCTACAGCGGGCGGATCGGCAACCCCAAGGAGTTGAGCGCGATGCAGGCCGATGTCGACCTGCTGGGGCGCCAGCGGCAGCGCCTGGAGGACGAGATGCTGGCTCTCATGGACGAGCTCGAGCGTCTGGACGAGCGGAGCGGCGTGCTCGCCCTGCAACGGCAGGCGCGCCAGCGTGAACTGGAGGATCACCTGCTGCGGCATCAGGAGCAGGCCCGCGCGATCACCGCGGAGATCGCCGCCGTCCGCCGGGCGCGCGAGGCGAAGGCTGCAGCGATCGATCCCGAGGTCCTGCGCCGCTACGAGCGGTTACGCCAGCGGAAGGACGGCGTGGCCGTCGCTGCGGTAACCCACGGCATCTGCGAAGGGTGCCACGTGGCCATCCCCGAAGGACGCGTCGCCCAGATCCTGGAGGGAGAGCGGTTGTACACGTGCGAGGAGTGCGGGCGCATCCTCTATGTCTCCGGGTAGGCCGGCCACCGTGGCCATCTACATCGACGGCGCCGCGCGCGACAATCCCGGCCCCGCCGGGATCGGCGTGGTCCTGAAGGACGGCGACCGGGTCATCGCTGAGATCAGCGAGTACATCGGGCGGACGACGAACAACGTGGCCGAGTACCGCGCGTTGCTGCGCGGGCTGGAGGAGGCGAAGGCGCTGGGCGC
The DNA here is from genome assembly GCA_031459765.1 of Armatimonadota bacterium. Classification (NCBI taxonomy): domain Bacteria; kingdom Bacillati; phylum Candidatus Sysuimicrobiota; class Candidatus Sysuimicrobiia; order Candidatus Sysuimicrobiales; family Candidatus Kaftiobacteriaceae; genus Candidatus Kaftiobacterium; species Candidatus Kaftiobacterium secundum. Next base: position 26,485 of record JAVKHY010000010.1, read on the forward strand.
GCGGGCCGTGGACGTGCGGTCGGACAGCGAGCTGCTGGTCCGGCAGCTCAAACGGGAGTACAAGGTGAAGAGCCCGGACCTGAGCCCGCTGTACCTGGAAGCCAACCGGCTGCTGACCTCCTTCGCGCGCTACGCGGTGCACAAGGTCCCCCGGGGGGAGAACGCGGCGGCGGACGCGCTGGCCAACCGCGCCATCGATGCCGCCGTGCCCGAGTCGACGCTGGACTTCTCCGTCCTCGTCGAACCGGTGGCGGGGGGATTCGTGGCCCGCGTCCCGGCGCTGGGCGTCATAGCGGAGGGGAAGACCCGATCCGAGGCGCTGGACAGCGCGCGGCGTGCTGTGGTCGAAGAGGTGCGGCGGCGGCGGGCCGCGCATCGCCCACTCCCCAGGGAGGAGCGCATCCGCGTCCGCATCGGGCCGGAAGGAGTTGAGTGACCTGGTCCCGGGTGGTAGGATGACCCCGGGAGCAGGCCGGGCAGCCGCTGCGGGTCCCGTGCGTACGGCGGGACGGCCCGCAGAGGAAAGTCCGGGCACCACAGGGCAGGGCGCTGGGTAACGCCCAGTGGGGGCGACCCCAAGGACAGTGCCACAGAAACATACCGCCGGCCGCTCGGCCGGTAAGGGTGCAATCGTGCGGTAAGAGCGCACGGCGTGCCGGGTGACCGGCGCGCGGGCAAACCCCGCCCGGTGCAAGGCCATGTAGGGGGAGATGAGGCGGCCCGCCGCATCCCCGGGTAGGCCGCTATCAGGCGTCTGGCAACAGGCGCCGCAGAGAGATGGCTGCCGCCGCCCACCCGGCGGTACAGAACCCGGCTTACAGGCCTGCTCCCGCATCCTCCTGATGTCGCGGCTTCGATTGCGCCCTGCCGAGGGTCCCGCGTCCGCGTGGGGGGCCCGTCCGACTCAGCGGGGGATGTGGGGCGTCCCGCGAGGATAGAGCAGGTAGCGCTGGCGGATCGTCACAAACCATTGGAGGTCGGCCTGCCAGCCGGCCACGATCCAGTCCGCACGCTCCCCCCGCAGGACGGCCTTCCGCACGGCGTCGGTGCCCCAGAGCAGATCGAAGCGGTACCGCTCCCCGCTCCGTGGCGGCGTGAACAGCGGCGTCCGAGGGTGGAGGCGGTGCACGGCGTCGAGAATGTGCACGGCGGTCGCCGCGGGGCGAAACCGGCGCCGGTCCGTAAGGACGAGCCGCACGCCGCCCTGGCGGCGTTCCGGGGGGCCGACGGTGACCGCCTCGAAACGCACCCCCGGAAGGCCGCGCCGGTTGAGGTGCATGGCCAGCAGATCCCCGCGCAGCCAGCGCGCCGTGACCGTCTGGAAGGGCGTGGTGGTCCCGGCGCCGACCCGGAGCGTGGTTCCCTCGAGCAGTCCCGTGGCCGCATGGAGCTGTGCCGCGGCCGGCGAGGGGAGGTTCGGCGAGGGGCGGAACCAGGAGAGGCCGGTATCCTCCCAGTGCATGCGACCCCGCCAGCCGCTCATCGGGACCACGGCCAGCCGCGCCCCGACGCCAAACTCCTCATTGAAGAGCAGGGCGAGCTCGCCGATGGTCATGCCGTGCACTGCGGGGAGGGGGTAGATCCCGATGAAGGAGGCGAAGTCGGGGTCGAGGACCGGTCCGTCCACGCGGTCCCCGCCGAGCGGATTGGGGCGGTCCAGGACGACGACCGTCTTGCCGTATTCGGCCGCCGCCTGCATGGCCAGGGCCATCGTGGAGGTGTAGGTGTAGGCCCGCGCCCCGACATCCTGAAGATCGACGACCAGCGCGTCCACGCCGGCCAGCATCTCCGGGGAGGGGCGCCGGCGGCCCGCGTACAGGCTGTAGACCGGGAGGGTCCTCGCGCCCGTGGCGGCGCGCAGGAAGGGCACGGCTTCGCCCGCCTGCAGCGTCCCCGCCAGTCCGTGCTCGGGGGCGAAGAGGGCGACGACGCGGATACGCGGATCGAGGGTGAGGATCGTCGCCGTGGGCCACCCCCCGAGTCCGGTTGCCGCGCGGTGGGTGATCAACCCGACCCGCTTGCCGGCCAGGAGCGGGGTGTAGTGGGCAACGAGGACGTCGACGCCGGGCCAGACCTGCGGTCGTGGCGCCGACGCTGCCGGCGGGCCGCCGCCCAGGACGAGGAGAACCGCTGCTGCGGCCAGAATTCCGCGGGTGTGAGCCCGGCGAGCCTGAAGTGTCCTCAATGCGGCAGTCGCCACGTGATCTCCAACATCACGATCCGGTGGCGCCAGGTGCAGGGCGCCTTTCTCTCCGAGCGCGGTCACTTCTGCTTCCGGTGCGGACGCCCCTTCCAGCCCGGATCCAACGGGGAACTCGCCTTCCGGACGGTGCGGGTGGACGCCGTCTCCCCGGCCGTTCGGAGCCTCCAGGCCACCGCCGACGTCATCGTCGTGCGGTACCGCAACGGGGCGACGGAGATCCTGTACTGAGGCCGCCGGCGCGCTATCGCTGCCGCGGCGCCTCTGCCGTTGTCCTGCCCCTCTTCCGGCGCCCTTCAGACCTCGCCAGGGGGCCGTTGCGGGCATGGGAAAGAGGGGTCCGGTTTCGGAGGTGCAGCCGGTGTCGGGTGAGGCCGTCGCCGTAGCGCACGACCACGCATCGGGTTTCCTCGGCCTGATGCGGAACCGGAACTACGCGTTGCTGTGGTCCGGACAGCTCGTCTCGGAGATGGGCAACCGGTTCCACTGGGTGGCGGTGTCGCTCTGGGTGTACGCTCTCACCCAGTCCGCCGGGGCCGTCTCACTGGCGATCTCCTCGATGTTCGTGGGCAGCTTGCTGGTGAGTCTGTGGGCGGGAGCCCTGGTCGATCGGCTCAACCGGAAAGTCATCCTCGTCGCCGCCGACCTCGCGCGCGGCGCCCTGGTGGCGCTGATTCCCACGCTCATCCCGATCAGCCTCTGGCTCGTTTACCTGGATCTGGTGCTCATCTCCGTGGCCACCGCCTTCTTCCGGCCGGCCATCTTTGCCATCGTGCCGCAGGTCGTACCGCGGCGCGACCTCATGCCCGCCAACTCCTTTTTCACGGCCATGGACACCGGGACGGAGATTCTCGGCCCCATCCTGGCGGGATTTCTCGCCCAATCCTACGGGTACGCGCCGCTGCTGTACCTGGACAGCATGACCTACTTCTTCTCGGCGCTGTGCGTCGTGTCCATGAACTTGAGCCAGGAACGCCGTGTCCCGCCCGGCCTGGACCTCCGGGCGGTGTGGGGCAGCGTGGTGGAAGGGCTGCGGTACATCCGGCGAGATGAGCTCCAGCGCGGGCTGTTCGTCCTCATCTTCCCGGCCACCCTGGTCGGAGCGGGCCTCAACGCCCTGCAGACCCCGCTGGCCAAAGGAGCCGTCGGTATCACCGATGCGGAGTTCGGTACGTTTCAGAGCGTGTGGGGCCTCGGCTTCGTCGTCGCCTCACTCCTCCTGGGATGGTACGGAGGGGCCTTCCGCAAGAGCCGGCTGATCATCGCGGGATACTTTCTGGGTTTCCTGGCCACGGGACTGATGGGATTTAGCGCCGCCTACACCGCCCTGTTGCTCACCGCCTTTGCCGTTGGCTTCGCCAACACTCTGTACTACGTCGGGCTCGGCACCGTCTTGATGGAGTACACTCCCAGCGAACTCATGGGCCGGGTCGTCTCCACCCGCCAGCTGGCCCTGGCCGTAACCCGGGTCTCGTCGCCGCTGATTTTCGGAGCGGTCGCCGAGATCGCCGGAATCCGGGAGGCCATCTACATTATGGCCGCAGTCGGGGCGGTCGGCACGCTCACCGCGGTCTGGCGCTATCCGTCGGTGCGGCAGTTCGACCGCGACTGGCAGACGTCCGGCCCCTGGCTGTCCGCCCTCCTCAAGCCCTTCGTGGAGCCCGTGGATCCCGAGTTTCAGGAGGCGCCCCAGCGCTGGCTCAATGTGCTCTCGCTCCTCGTGGCGGCCCTCGGCTGGCTGATCATTGCCTTCGCCAACCTTATGGCGGCTCTGGCCCTCCTCGTGGCGGCCGTGGGTATCGGGATCCTGGGGTCCAGGCTGAAGCGGTATGGATGGCTCCGGTGAACGGGTACGATCTCCAGGGAGAGGAGGAGTCACCGGGTTGCCGTAGAACACCGGTGCTTAACCGGACCGACAGCATGAAGTAGGCCACTCCAAGGCCGCATCGAGGCATCTCCGGGTTCGGGCGAGTCGCCCAGTAGGGGATGCGTCACAGCCCATAACGTGCGGGAGCGCCGAGCCGAACACCTGTGTAGGTGAGCGTTGAAAGCATCCCGCAAGACCCGGTTGGTTCTCAGGGCACTGGGTGGCGAGAGAGGTTGGTAATGCTGGCGGTTCGGGTTTTTTTATGGAAGTCCTACCTAAGAGCCTGCAATTATACATCATAGGGATTATCGTTGCTGCTGCCAGCACTTTATGGGTCTTACTTCCTAGCATCCCCCTTGATTCGACCAGTGAACTAACATTGTTTCTTGTTCTCATTGCGATTGCCTCCATGTTTCCCATCCCAGATCCGCGGGGTGGCTTCATTACAGCTGCGGCCATCCTCTTCTATGTGATGATAAGTCTTTACGGTCCCGGGACGGGTCTCATTGTCGCTGGGCCTGGGTACGCGGTCGGCGCCGCAATATCTAGGCGGTGGATCCCATGGCGCACTTTATCAAATGGCGCTCAAATGGGCTTGAGTGTGGCTGCCGCAGGTGTGGCATTTCGCCTTGGCGGCGGCAGTCTTTCAAACCCGGACTTTCGGTCCCTGCTTCTTCCGCTTGCGGCAGCTGTTCTGACCTTTCAGTTGGTAAACAATCTCCTTGTAGCGATCTACTTCAATAGATTGCGGGGAATGCCACTAATACCTACATGGCTTTCGGACGTGAAGGAGCTCTTAGTCTCCAATCTCCTGAGTATTCCCACGGCCGCCCTTCTGGCTATCCTTTACAAGACAGCGGGCCCGGCAGTGCTCCTAGCTTACCTCGTATACCTCCCGCTGCAGCGACGAGCCCACGTCCTGTATCTCCAGCAAAAGCGGATATATGACCAGGCAATCAACTCGCTTGTGCTTGCTATTGACGCTAACTTCCCGCAAGGTAAGGGCCACTCGCGCCGTGTGGCAAGCATCGCAGCCGCTATCGCCCGTCAAATGAGGTTATCGGACAGAGAGGTTGAGACGATTGAATTGGCTGCTTTGCTGCATGATGTAGGACTCATTGGCATCGATATGTCAAACGAAAATGACACTCTGTCCGATCTTAGTGGGAGGTTCAAAGAACATACTCTGATTGGTGCGGAACTAGTGCGTGAGTTACCTCAAAGGGGCGTTGCTAACATCGTAAAATACCATCATGAAAAGCTCGATGGCACGGGCTATCCGGATGGCCTCAAGGGAAGTGAGATTCCTCTCGGTGCGCGTATTGTCGCGGTTGCCGAAGTCTTCGACTCTAGGCTTTCGGATGAATCCCTCCGGGAATCCCCTCAACTAGCCGAGGTGGCCCTGAAACAGATACGAAGCGAAGCGGGAAAGTCTTTCGATCCTCGGGTCGTCGATGCACTGGCATCAGCGGTTATGTCCGGAGCCATAGATTGGATGAGTTTACAACGCGTGGACGAGGATAGCGATCCTCTCCGCCGAGGAGCAGCCCAGACCCAATGACTAGCTTCTACAGCCTGCTCATGCAGGCCTTTGGCATCTTTTCGGTTCTTGCGTCTGCAATGCTCGTCTTCATTCATGGAATGGGGCGAGATACAGCGCTCTTATCTCTGATTGGAGTAGCGGCTGGCTGGCTGAGGTTCAGCCTGGCGCCTGCCGGTTATCTCACACTCTCGCCAGTAGTTTTTTTCCTTTCTCTTCTTATAGGAGCTCCGTGGGATGCCCTCGTCGTTGGGATCGTCTCGATCGTTTTAGGGACCGTCGTGTTCCATCGATCGCAAGCTACGATGCGGGAAGTCGGCGAGGAGTCTGTCCCACTACTTGTTGCGCTTATTGCGTACTACTTTGCCGGGGCGATTATCTCTAGAGATCCTTCGCAGCAGGTGCTTTTTCCTTATCTGGCAGCAGCGATTGCATACGTGGGGGCAAGATTTGTCGTCGGCATGACCAGTGCGTACGCCAGAGAGGGCATCGCACCTACGTCGTATCTTTCAGATGCTGGAAAGGACGGTGTAGTGAATCTCGCGCTACATGCCTTTATCGCTCTCGCGCTTCGGCACTTTCTCTTCGACGAGTACGGATATTTCCCGCTAGTTCTAGCAATTGTTGCACTTCTTGAGCTTTATCATCCTTGGAAGCTGCTTAGCGAACAGGATGCGATTCTTTTTGCAAACCTAGCAATGATAGCCCAGGCTATAGACGTAAAGGACCCCTACACTGCGAGGCATTCGCGGAACGTAGCTCGAATCGCCGTCAGGATAGCGCGAGCAATGAAGCTGCCTGAAAGTGAAGTGCGAAAAGTCCGAATCGGAGCCCTGATGCACGACATTGGGAAGATTGGTGTTAGCACGGGAATAATTCGGAAGCCGGCAAGACTTGATCCCGATGAGGAGCGGTCGATGCGGGCTCATCCGGTGATAAGCGCAGACATAATACAGCCAATTGAGTTGCTTGAGAAGACTGCCGAAATCGTCCGACATCATCATGAACACTGGGATGGTTCGGGTTATCCGAAGGGGTTAAGGGGTGAGGAAATTCCGGTGGGTGCGCGAGTCGTACTTGTTGCGGATGCGTTTGACGCTATGACGACAGATCGGCCGTACAGACGTGGTCGGTCAAAGCAGGAAGCCCTAGCGGTGCTTAAGGAGCACGCAGGGAAGCAGTTTGATGCCGGCGTAGTCCGAGCCCTAGAAACTGTAATCGACGCCCTTTAATGGCCCATCCTAGAGCCCACAAGCGATCACCTACGGACATAGCAGCTTACGCGTTGTAAGTACAGGCAGGTAGCGGATGGATTACGTGGGGTGGGTGGTGGACGCGGAGTCAAAGCGCCTCAAAGTTACTTTTCTCGGTCCCTTCCGTGCTTGCGCTGGAGAGTGTGAGATCATCTTTCCGACGAAGAAGGCGACCTCATTATTCGCTCTCTTGTTGCTCCGGCGCGGGCGGAGGCTGTCGCGAGAAAGCATCACTGCCTCTCTTTGGCCAGAATTGGACGAAAATCAAGCCCGCCGTAGCTTGAGCATGTCTCTTTGGAGGATCAGGCGAGAGCTGCGGCGATGGCAGAACGTCGCCGTGCATTCTGGGAGGGATGGAGTCCAGCTAAACTGCACTGACGTGGATGTTGACCTTGATCGATTCCGGGAGTCGGTTGCGCGGGCAGCAGTTAGCCGGGATGAGGAGCGGAGGCAGTTATTGATAGAGGCGGAGGCCGCCTACACCGGGGACTTTCTTGAAGGAATTCTAGATGACTGGTGCGAGGAAGAAAGGCGTGCATTAAAGACCACTTATGAAGGGGTACTGCGAGAAATAGGCACAGCCTGCCTGGAGACGGCGGATTACGGGTCGGCCATCGAACATTTGGAAAAGCTCGTGCGTTTGAGTCCCTACGACGAAGATGCGCATAGGGAATTGATGCGCGCGTACTACATGGCGGGGAAGCGAGGGGCTGCACTATCCCACTTCCAGCGGATGAAGCAGAATTTTGCTGAGGAATTGCAGTCATCTCCATCTGCAGCGACCATCCAATTGTACGAGCACATTCGAGCTTCCGCAGATTGGTTGCTTCCAAGTGCAAGCAAGTCACACTATGCTGACGACGTGAAAAGCGCGCCAGCGGATTCATTCGCCATCGTTCCTCTGATCGGACGGGGGCGTGAAGCCGATAGAATATGTCGGGCCCTTGACCACGGGCTGGAAGGGAGAGGTTCTTCGGTTCTCATCTGTGGTGACATAGGCGTTGGTAAGACAAAGCTTATTGATGCAGTCACGGTTGAAGCACGGCTGAGAGGTTTTGACGTTTTTATTGGCGTTTGTCCTGATCTCGAATATCCGTCTCCATATCAAGTCTTAATCCAGGCGCTGTGGCCGCGGATTCGGGGACGTCTTGTGTCTGGAGGTGCCTCTGCGAAGTATCTCTACCAGATTGGTGGTGGGAGTCCTTTCCCATCCGCTTCCTCGTTGGAAGAGCCAGATGCGTCGCGTGGACAGGCAGAAGGCTCCGTTATCAACGAGTACGTCGCAGACCTACTACGGAGCGCGTTGGTCTCTCCTCGTGCGACGCTGTTGATACTCGAAGATATCCATCGGATTGACAGGGCTTCTGAGGGGTTCCTTGTGAATTTGCTGGGTCGGCTCCCAGCCGCACGGGTCGTTGTCGTCTTGTCTGCCAGGCGGGGAGAGCGTGACTCGGAGCGGATCATCTCAACATTGCTGGCTGCTGGTGCTGAGGTTATGGAGCTAGCTCCGCTTGCGGAGGACGACGTTGCAAGATTGGTGGAAATGCTTCTGGGACGCGTAACACCCATACGGCGATTCGCCGGGTTTGTGCATCGTCGGACCGGGGGTGTACCGCTGTTTGTGGTCGAATTGACAAAGTTTCTAGTGTCGGAGAAGTATGTACGGAGAACGCCAGAGGGCGCCTGGGTATTTGACGAGAGGTCGGTGACAGCCGATAATTGGCGCCTACCTTCTCAAGTGATGGAGACAATACGAAGACGCATCTTGAGGTTGTTACCTGAAGCACAACGGTTTCTTGGGGTTGCCGCGGTGATCGGGTCAGAAGTTCCGTATGAAGTACTCGAACATCTTCTTGGCATTCCGGAGGACAGGTTTATTGAGACGGTGGAGGATCTTAGCAGGAGCCGTTTACTTCTTGAGTCTGAAGGCGGATTGAGATTTCCTCATGAAAGCATCAGAATGGCCGCCTTGAACACGCTGAGCCGGACGAGATTGCGGAAGCTGCATTCGAAGGTAGCTGCGATTCTTGAGGTACTCGCGCCAGGCAGAACCTCGGACATCGGTTGGCACCACGCTGAGGCGGGAAATCTTGTTAAGGCTGCACAATTCTTTGAGCTATCCGGTGACAGGGCTCGGAATTTTCACGCCAATGAGGATGCTGTACGTTACTACTCCCACGCGATCTCGTCGATCGAGGCTAGTTGTAGAGAATCCCAGCAATCCCTGAGGCACTTGGCATCGGTTCTCTTGAAGAGGTGTGAAGTTCTTGATCTGGTCGGAGAGCGTGCACAACAGGCACAAGACATAGACTCGGTCATCAGGATAGCGGTAAGGCTTGGAGATCCGTCTTTGCGCGGGCAAGGTTTGTATCTCCTGAGCCAAGTGCAAGCCCGGCTGAATTTGAATGCGGACGCGCTCAAATCTGCATCCGAGGCTGAATACCTGTTTCGTATCGCGAGGGATATGAGGGGTAGGGCACTGGCTGCCCAGTCGGCTGGCCTTGTTTACGTCAACTTGCGAAATGAAAGAGAGGCTGGCCGAGCATTGCGCCGTTCTGTCGAACTGTTCAGGAATTTGGGTGATCAAGCTGGCGAAGCTCGATCCCTTGTTCACTTGGGAACGGTAATGACGATCGCTCGGGACAGCAGAACGAGCATGCAATGTCTTAACAGGGCGGAGAGAGTCTTGCGGGGTTTGGGCGACAAGAGATCCCTGGCCTGGGCCGTGATGCAGAAGGGTGTCCTCTGTCGCTATGTTGGACAGGTCGCCCGCTCGGAGGAACTCTTGATGGAAGGCGTGAGGCTGATGCAGGAAATTGGCGACAAGATCGGCGAGGCCAGAGGTAGGTCGCAGTTGTCGTGCACCCGAGTTGCGATGGGAAAACTCCGAGATGGACTGCGCGATGCAATCACAGCGAGCCGCTTGGCCCGGGAATCTCGTGACGTTCGTGCAATGATAGTTATACTCAATAATGCTGCCTACACAACTCTGAGGTGTTTGGGTAACTTTGCTCGGGCGCAAGAGTGCGCACGAGCTGCGATTCGAATGGTCTCTAGGGATGGAGGGGCGGAGAATAAAGCCACCTATTACGATACGATGGCTGCTGTCCTACTGGACAAGGGAGATTCGGGCGGGGCATTGCGCTGGGGGAAGCAGGCGTACGTTCTCCATGCGAGGCGAAAGGGGCACTTTGGTTTTGTGGGTGACGAGATTGCTTATCACCTCGGTCTTGCCTACTTGCGGCTAGGCAAGGTGGGTTCGGCTGAGCATTATTTCAACCGGGCGGTGAACAGCTGGCGGCGCAGTGGAGACCTCGTTGGGCTCATTCACGGAGTAAGTGCTTTGGGGGAACTAGGCTTGGCCAGAGGGAGGATCGACGAGGCCCTGGAAGCGGCGCGGGAAGTGCAGAAGTTGCTTCGAAAGGTTGACGGGCTGGAGCAAATTCAGCAGGTGTACTGGACCCAGTACAGGATTTACAGTGCGGCGGGGGCGCGGGTCGCCGCCAGGCGGGCGCTGAGGCGGGCGTGCGCCGAGATCGGGAGGCAGGCCGATACCCTGAAGGGGCGGTCCCGACGGCGGTTCCTGGCGATTCCGGTCCATGTGGAGATCCTGAGGGAGGCCGAGAAGCACGGGATGGGGATCGGGGACTTCAGGGTGGGGGAGTGGAGTTGGCGGCCCGCTCCCGATCCGGCATTGCGCATCGATCAGCGAAGGCAGGCGATCCTGAGCCTTATCGCCGAAGGGGATATCAGCCGCAAGGCCATCGCCGGGCGGTTGGGTGTCTCCGAACGGACCGTGGAGAGTGATGTGGCCGCATTGCGGCGCGAGGGATTGATTGGTGGTCACGGCGCGCAGCCGCGGCCGATCTGAGTTCTCTCCTTTCGCCTTTCCTCCGGAGCCGTTTCCGCTGTGGGAGATCCGGGTAACCTTCCCGCGGCCGGTCGCCCCCTTCCCCTCGAGCATCGACGCGGCGGTGGACGCCCTGGTCCCCGGCAGACTGGCGGGCAAACGTATCGCGGTCACAGCGGGCAGTCGGGGGATTCGGGGGATTGCCGACATCCTCGCCCGGGTCGTGGCACGGCTCAAAGCCGTCGGGGCCCAGCCGGTCGTCGTCGCGGCGATGGGCAGCCACGGCGGGGCGACGGCGGAGGGCCAGCAGCGGCTGCTCGCTCGCCTGGGTATCACCGAAGCGGCCGTCGGCGCGCCGATCCTCGCCGAGATGGATGTCGTCGAACTGGGGCGCACCGCAGAGGGGCTCGTCGCCTACTGCGATCGGCGGGCCGCGGAATGCGACGGGATCCTGGTCGTGAACCGGATCAAACCCCACACGGGATTCGCCGAACCGATCGGCAGCGGCCTGCTGAAGATGCTGGCCGTGGGCCTCGGGAAGGCGCCCGGCGCCGCGCAGATCCACCGCCAGGGGCCGGCCGGCATGGCCCAGGCGATCGAAGAGATCGCGGCGGTGTTCCTGGCCTCGGGGAAAGTCCTGGGCGGGCTGGCGATCATCGAGAACGCCTACGACGAGACGGCGGACGTCGTTGCCGTCCCCCCCGGGGAGATGGCGACGTGGGAGCGCGAGTTGTTCCGGCGGGCGAAGGCGCTGATGCCGCGCCTGCCGGTGGACGAAGCCGACGTGCTCATCGTGAACGAGATGGGCAAGAACTTCAGCGGCACCGGGATGGACGTCAACATCATCGGCCGGTGGCGGCTGCCGGGAATGCCGGATCCGTCCGTCCCCCGCTTCTCGCGCATCGTCGTCCTGCGGCTCTCCCCCGAATCCGAAGGGAACGCCCAGGGGGTCGGTCTTGCCGACGTCGTGACGCGCCGGCTGGTGGACGCCATCGACCCGGTTACCACCTACACGAACACGATCACGAGCACCTTCCTCGAGCGGGGGTTCATCCCCATCACGATGCCCACGGATCGGGACGCGATCGGGGCGGCGCTGGCCAGCCTGGCCCTGCCGGACCCCGGGCAGGCGCGGATCGTGCGCATCCGCAACACCCTGCACCTGGACCGGCTCTGGGTCTCCGAGGCCGTCCTGCCCGCGCTGGCAGGTCGCCCGGATGTGACCGTGGGCGCCCCCGTCCCCCTGCAGTTCGCGGCCGACGGCACGCTCGCCGATCTCGCGTGACCTCGCGGGCATGACCGACGCCATCGCGAAGGCGGCGGCGGTGCTGGCCCGGGCGCGACGGATCGCCGCGCTCACGGGGGCGGGGGTCAGCACCGAGTCCGGACTTCCCGACTTTCGATCTCCGGGAGGCCTGTGGGCCGGGGTGGATCCCATGGAGGTGGCCAGCCTCACCGCCTTCCAGCGCCGGCCGCAGGTGTTCTACGACTTTTACCGTCGGCGCCTGCTGGCGCTGGCCGGGGCGAAGCCCAACCCGGCCCATTACGCCCTGGTGACCCTCGAGCGGTTCGGGCTCCAGGCTGTGATCACCCAGAACGTCGACGGCCTCCACCAGGCGGCGGGCAGCCGCCGCGTGATCGAACTGCACGGCAACCTGCGCGAGGCCGCCTGCGTGGCGTGCCGGGCGGTGCGCCCCATCGCCGTCCTGACTGAGGCCCTGGACCGCGGGGAGCTGCCGACATGCTCGACCTGCGGCGGGCCGTTGAAACCCAACGTGGTGCTCTTCGAGGAACTGCTGCCGGCAGCCGCCTACGCGGCCGCGGAACAGGAATGCCGTCTGGCGGACGTCCTGCTCGTCGCCGGATCCTCGCTGCAGGTCACCCCGGCGGCCTGGCTGCCCGAAGTGGCCAGGGAGAGCGGAGCGGCGATCCTCATCGTCAACGACGAGCCGACGCCCCTGGACCACCGGGCCGAGGTCGTCCTGCGCGGCCGGGCGGGAGCGGTGCTCCCAGCGCTGGCGGCTGCCGTCTCCGGCCAGCGCGGGGAGAGGGAGACGTCCCGGTAACGCAGAAGATACCGGCTGCGCCATCCCGCGTCGGACGAGTCGCATCTCCCCCGAGGACGGATATGTCCCTGGCTGAGATCGGTGTCATCGGCGGTACCGGGTTCTATACCCTGCTGGAAGGGGCGAAAGCGCAGCGGGTCGAGACCCCCTACGGTCCCCCGAGCGACGTGGTCACGCTGGCGGAGGTGGGGGGGCGGAAGGTGGCATTTCTCCCCCGGCACGGACGGGAGCATACGCTGCCGCCCCACGCCATCAACTACCGGGCCAACCTCTGGGCCTTGAAGTCGCTGGGCTGCACGCGGGTTCTGGGGCCTTGCGCCGTGGGCAGCCTGCAGCCCCACATCCGCCCGGGGGATCTGGTGTTCTGCGATCAGTACGTCGACCGGACGACGGGCCGGAAGGACACCTTCTACGACGGGCCCGTCATCACCCACGTCAGCATGGCGGAGCCGTACTGCCCCGAGTTGCGGGCGGTCGGCCTGGCCACGGCCCGGGAACTGGAGTGGCGGACCCACGAGCGGGGGACGGTCGTCGTGATCCAGGGCCCGCGCTTTTCCACCCGCTCCGAGAGCCGCTGGTTCCGGGATGCGGGGTGGGAGGTGATCAACATGACCCAGTACCCCGAAGCGGCCCTGGCCCGGGAGCTGGAGATGTGTTATGTGAACATCTCGCTAATCACCGACTACGATGTAGGTTTGGAGGGCGAGCCCGGCATCGAACCGGTGACGGCGCAGGAGGTGCTGGCCCGGTTTCGGGAGAACACGGCGCGGCTGCGGGAGCTGATCCTGCGGATCATCCCGCGCATTCCGGCGCAACGGAGCTGCGTGTGCGCAACCGCGCTGCAACAGGCTCGGCTCTAGGTTCGCGAGTCGATTACGGACGGTCCAGATCTTTCGGGACCGGTGAGGAGGGGAGTCCCGTGGCCCAGACGATGCCCGTTCGCGCCATCGCCACCGATACGACAGGCCGCGCTCTCGGGATCGTGGTCTTCTTGCTCGGCGTGGCGATGCTGGTCGGCGTCTTCGCCATCGCCTACCGCGACCTGGTCGCGGCGGCGGACGGTTCGATCTTCCAGCGGATGTCCAATCTGCCGCTGACCCTGAGTTTCAAGGCCGCCCTGCTGCTGGTCATGGGGGTCGTGGCCTCCGCCATCGCCAACAAGGGCATCGCCCTCTATGAGGCGGCCCGGCCGCGGGAAGGCTAGACGTGGTCGAGCTGATCGACCTGCGCAGCGACACGGTGACCCAGCCGACCGAGGCGATGCGGGAGGCGATGGCCCGGGCGGCGGTCGGCGACGATGTGTTCGGGGAAGATCCGACGGTCAACGAACTGGAGGCGCTGGCCGCGGAGAAGATGGGCAAGGAGGCCGCGGTGTTCGTCCCCAGCGGGACGATGGGAAACCTCATCGCCGTGATGGCCCACACCCAGAAAGGGGACGCCGTCATCCTCGAGGCGGAGTGCCACACCTACCGCTTCGAGGTGGGGTCGATCTCGGCGGTGGCGGGGGTGGTGCCCAATCCCGTGGCCGGCGTCGATGGCTTCATCACGCCGGACCTGCTGCGCGCCGCGGTGCGGGGCCCGAACATCCACATCCCGCCGGCGCGCCTGCTGGCGCTTGAGAATACCCACAACCGCGCCGGGGGGATGCCCTTCGGCCCCCTGGAGATGGACGCCACCTGCCGGGCGGCCCGGCAGCTGGGCCTGGCCATTCACCTGGACGGCGCCCGGATCTTCAACGCCGCCGTGGCCCTGGGGGTACCGGTCACCGACCTGACCCGCCACGTCGATTCGGTGATGTTCTGCATCTCGAAGGGTCTCTCCGCGCCGGTGGGATCGCTGGTCGCCGGACGGCGGGACTTCGTGGAACGGGCCCGGCGGTTCCGGAAGATGGTCGGCGGAGGCATGCGGCAGGCCGGGATCCTGGCCGCAGCCGGGATCGTCGCCTTGACCACCATGGTCGACCGCCTGGCCGAAGACCACGCCAACGCGCGCCGCTTGGCCGAAGGGCTGGCGGTCCTGCGCGGCCTGTCGGTGAACCCGGAACGCGTGCGGACGAACATGGTGCTGGTCGACGTCCATCCGCCGGTCAGCGCGGCGGAGTTCTGCGCCCGGCTCAGGCGCGAGGGGGTGCTGGCCCTGCCGGTGAGCGCCTCGACGGTCCGGATGGTGACGCACCGGCACATCACTTTTGCCATGGTCGAACAGGCGGTGGCGGCGGCGGCGCGGGCCCTGCAGTGATCCGCGGAGGGTTTTGGAGCCCCGGGGTGAAGATACGCCCCGATGGCACCCTGGGGCCCCGAGGGCGTGGGATTTGCCGAGATGCTTCTGCCGGCGCACCCGGCCCACGTCCGCCTGGCCCGGGCCATCCTGCGCACGCTGGCCGCCCACGCCGGGTTCTCCGAGGTGCAGGCCGGCGAAATGGCCGTGGCGCTCTCGGAAGCCTACACCAACGTCATCCAGCACGCGAACACCACCTGGGTGACGCTGCGGTTTGCCCTGGAGCCCGACGCCCTGACCATCGAGGTGGAGGACGACGGGGAGGGATTTGACACCGCCATCCTGGACCAGCCCTACTCGCCGGAGCGCGAGGTGGGGCGGGGGATGCACCTGATCCGCAGTCTCATGGACGCGGTGGAGTGCCAGAGCAGTCCGATGGGCACCATTGTCCGGATGACGCGGCTGAAGGCCGGGCGTGCGCTGGAACAACGTCCGTGGAAGGTGGCGGCCCGTCCCTTCCGGACCATCGGCCACATCCGGCGGACCATTGACCGCTACCAGCGCGACCTGGCCCTGATGCTGGGCGAAGCGGAACCGATCGATGAGGATCTGGACGACCTGGCGATCATGGAGCGCTTTCAGGCCTCGGGGGACAAGGAGAGTCTGATCAGCGACCGGAAGTTGCGAATCAAGACCCTGCAGGCGACGCTGGAGATCCTCCGTGAGGACGCCGGCGAGGAGCAGGCCGGCTGACCCCGTCGGGCGGCCCCCGGCGGGGTGTCCCGGGTTCAGCGGGACGGCGCCGGTCTAGGGAAGACCGCGGAGGGGCAGATGGAGGTATACGGGAAGTCCCGGGGAAGGTTGAGGGTGACTTCGGGTGAAGCAGGCGAACGACCCCAAGCCCGCGGTCAGGCTGACCAACAGCGGGAAGAAGTTCAGCGTCACGATTCAGGTGCCGGAGGACGTCGCGGCACAGTGGCCGGAGTGGTTTTCTACGGATAAGCTCACTGGCGAAGTGTTCAAAGCGGCCGCCGTGACGGGCGCCCCGGCGCGCGCCCGACTGCTCTCGCGCCTCACCACGCTGGCGGTGCTCGTGCTCATCGTCGAGCTGTTCATCGGCGGCCTGGCCCTGGGCTACTTCGCCTCATCGTGGCTGCGCCGACCGCAGAGCGCGTCGCCCGGCGCCGTGCCGGCCGTCACCGGCGAGGAGACGGCGGATGCGCCGGCCTCCGGACCAGCCGTTCCCACTCCGGCGGACGCGCCTCCTGCCGGTTCGTCCGCCGTGCAGGCGCCCGTCGCCACGCCTCCCTCGGCCGCCGCCGGCCCGGGGGCGACGGCCGGGTCGACCGCGGCCTCGGCCGGGTCGACCGCGGCCCCGGCCTCGGAGCCGGCACGACCGGCGACCCGTTTCCGCGTCCAGGTGGGAGCGTACCGCATCGAGGCCAACGCCCGGGCCGTGGTGGGGAGGCTGCGGGACCAGGGATACCGGGCGGACGTCCGCACCTACGGCGGGCTGTACCTGGTACAGGTAGGATCCTTCGCCAGCCGGGCGGACGCGGCGAAGCTGGCGCAGGACCTCCAGCGGCTGGGCTACGAGACCCTCATCATCCCATAGCGGCGTCCCTGCGCCTGTGGTATACTGCGGGCAGTTGTGAAGGGCCCAAGCAGAAGCCATCCGCTTCTCACCGGCCGGGGGTCGTCGCTCGCGCCGGTCAGCGCCGACAGACCGTGATTCGTCTTGCCGGGGATGGTGTCTGCCATGCCCGGCATTTCCCTGTTTGAGAGGAGGTTTACTCCATCGCGCCTGAACCACGCGTGAACGACCGCATCCGGGCCAGGGAGATCCGCGTGATCGGTCCTGAGGGGGAGCAACTGGGGGTGATGACGGTCCGCGACGCCCTCCTCCGCGCACAGGAATTCGGGTTGGATCTGGTCGAGGTGGCCCCAACCTCCCAGCCGCCGGTGTGCCGGATCATGGACTACGGGAAATACAAATACGAGCTGAGCAAGAAGGGACGGGGGACCCACCACCGGGGCGGCGACCTCAAGGGGATGCGGTTCTCCCCCAAAATCGGCGAGCACGACTTTCAAACCAAAGTCAAGCACGTGATCGAGTTTCTCAAGCAGGGCAACAAGGTGCGGGTGTCCGTCTGGTTCCGGGGGCGGGAGATGGCCTATCCGCAGATGGGACACAAGTTGCTTCAGCGGGTGAGCGAGATGGTCGCCGACGTCGGAGTGGTGGAGCGTCCGCCGCTGTTTGAAGGACGCAACATGATCATGATCCTGAGCCCAAAGCGGTAGAGGGGTTCCGGGAGGGCTGACATGGGCAAGGCCAAGACGCACCAGGGGACGGCGAAGCGGATCCTCGTGACCGGGCGCGGGCAACTGCGCCGCAGGCGCCAGATGGCGGGGCATCTCAAGGTATCCAAACGGCCGGCGCGGCTGCGCAGGCTCCGGCGCGAGGCCGCGGTCTCCGGAGCGGACCGCCGGAAGATCGAAGCCCTGCTGCCGAACCGCTAGGAGGGATCTGGGATGGCCCGGGTCAAACGGGGCGTGACCACACGCCGCCGTCACAAGAAGATCCTCAAACTGGCCAAGGGCTACTACGGCGCGAAGAGCCGCTGGTTCAAGCTCGCCAACCAGTACGTGCTGCGCGCGCTGGCGCAGGCCTACCATGACCGGCGCGTGCGCAAGCGGGACTTCCGGCGGCTGTGGATCGCGCGGATCAACGCCGCGGCGCGGAGGGATGGCCTCTCCTACAGCCGGCTGATCAACGGACTGCGCCGGGCCGGGATTGCCATCAACCGCAAGGTGCTGGCCGACCTGGCGGCGCGGGACAGCCAGGCCTTCACGGCGCTGGTGGCCAAGGCCAAGGAGGGCCTGAAGTCCTGAGCGGGGATGGCCCAGGCAACGGTCCTGGAAAAGCGATCCCCCTTCGCCCGGCTTGAGCTCACCCCCTCCCAGGCGATCATCGCCGGCTTCGCGGCGATCATCCTGGCGGGGGGGCTCGTGCTGACCCTGCCGGTGGCTGCCGAGGACGGACAGGCCACGCCGTTCCTAACCGCGTTGTTCACCGCCACCTCGGCGACCTGTGTGACCGGACTCGTGGTCGTGGACACGGCGGATCACTGGTCCACCTTCGGAGAGATCGTAGTCCTCCTCCTCATCCAGCTGGGCGGCCTGGGGTACATGACCGTCGCCACGCTGATGGCCATGGCCATCGGCCGGCGGATCGGCCTGCGCCAGCGGCTGGTGCTGCAGGAAGCCTACAACCTCTACACCGTAGGCGGTGTGGTCCGCTTCACCCGCACCGTGGTCCTGGCCACCCTGGCCATCGAAGGGGCGGGCGCGCTGCTGCTCCTCCTGCGCTGGGGGCCGGAGCTGGGATGGCTGCGGGGTGCCTACTACGCCGTTTTCCACAGCGTCTCCGCCTTCAACAACGCGGGATTCGACCTGTGGGGGGGATTCCGAAGCTTCACCCCCTTCGTCGGCGATCTCCCCGTCAACCTGATCCTGGCCCTGCTGATCATCCTCGGCGGCCTGGGGTTCACCGTGCTGGTGGACCTGAGGCGACCGGAGCGGCTGACCCTGCACGGGAAGGTGGTGCTGGCCACCACGGCGGCGCTGATCCTGGCCGGCACGGTGCTGATCCTCCTCCTCGAATTCCGCAACCCCGCCACGCTGGGTCCCCTGCCCGGCTGGCAGAAGGTCCTGGCGGCCTTCTTCCAGAGCGTGACCCCGCGCACCGCGGGGTTCAACACGCTCGATATGGGCCGGATGCTGGAGCCGACGCTCATGCTGCTCATCGCGCTGATGTTCATCGGCGCCTCCCCCGGGGGGACGGGCGGCGGCATCAAGACGACCACCTTCATCGCGCCGCTGGCAGTCATCCTGGCCATGCTGCGAGGGCGGCCGGACCCGGAGCTGTTCTGGCGCCGGCTCCCCCCGGTGGTGGTGTACAAGGCCGTGACCATTGCCCTGGTCGGCCTGGCGTTCGTCGTCACGATGGGCACGGCCCTGTCCTCCACCGAGGGGGTCGACCTCATCGACGCCCTGTTCGAGGTCACCTCGGCCTTCGGCACGGTGGGGCTGTCCACCGGCCTGACGCCGCACCTGAGCACGGTCGGGCGGATCATCGTCATGATCACGGTGTTCATCGGACGGGTCGGCCTGCTGACCATGGCGTTTGCCCTGACCCGGCGCCAGCGGCAGGGGTATTTCCGCTATCCTGAGGAGCGGATTCTGATCGGGTAAGGAGCGAGGCGAGCCAACGATGGAGTTCGCGGTTATCGGCATGGGGCGATTTGGCAGCAACGTGGTGCGCACGTTGCGCGAGCTGGGACACACGGTCCTGGCGTTGGACAAGAACGAAGAGGCCCTGCGCAAGGTCACCGACTACGCCACCCACGCGGTGCAGATCGACTCCACCGACGCTGAGGCGCTGCGGGCGGTGGGCATCACGAACTTCGACGCCGTGGTCGTGGCCATCGGCGCCGACGTGCAGGAGAGCATCCTCACGACGCTGATCCTGAAGGAACTGGGCTGCCGCAAGGTGGTGAGCAAGGCGGTGGACGAACTGCAGGGCCGCGTCCTGGAGAAGGTGGGCGCCGACCAGGTCGTCCGGCCGGAGCGGGACATGGCCGTGCGGGTGGCCCGCAGCCTGGCCAGCCGGCACGTCGTCGACCTGTTGGAGCTCTCCCCGACTTTCCTGGTCGAGGAGGTCAGCGTGGGGCCGAAGCTGGCCGGGAAGAACCTGGGCGAGCTCGACCTGCGCACCCGCTTCGGCGTCAACGTCCTGCTCATCAAGCGCGACAGCCAGATCCTGATCACCCCGACGGGCGAGACGCAGCTCCTGCACGGGGATGTCCTGGTCGTGGTAGGGGAGAAAGCCGCCCTGGGCCGTCTGGAAACCGTCCTCTGATCGGTGCGGATCAGCAGCCCCCGGAACCCCCTGGTCGCGCGGCTCCGGCGTCTGGCCGACCGGGCCGGCCGCCGGGCGGAGGGGCGGATGGTCGTGGAAGGCGTGCGCCTCGTCCAGGAAGCGCAGACGGCGCACGTCCCCATGGAGCTCCTGCTGTATGATCCGGAAGCCGCCGGGAAGGACCCGCGGATGGCCGCGATTGTGGCGCGGGCAACGGCGGCCGGGGTCCGGATTGTCGCTGCCAGCGCCCGCGTCCTCGCCGCCTGCAGCACCCTGGAGACTCCGCCCGGGCTGCTGGCGGTCGTGGCCATCCCCACCGCCGACCTGTTCGGCGTCCTGGGACGTCCCGACCTCCTGCTGGCCGTGGCCGACGGCATCCAGGATCCCGGCAACCTCGGGACGATCATCCGCGTCGCCGACGCGGCGGGAGCCTCCGCCGTGGCCGTCGTGCGCGGCAGTGTGGATCCCTACCATCCGAAGACCGTACGGGCGACGATGGGCTCGCTGTTCCACCTCCCGGTCGCGGAGGCGGACAGGGACGACCTGGCGGAGGGGTTGCGGCGGCGCGGCGTGCGCATTCTCGTCGCGGACCAGCGCGGCGTCGCAGACTATGCCGCCGCCTCCTATCGCCGTCCCCTGGCTCTGGTCCTCGGCGCGGAAGCGGCCGGGGTGCATCCGCTGTGGCAGGAGGCGGCGGAGGCCTCGCTGCGAATCCCTCTCTATGGCCGCGCCGAGTCCCTCAACGTGGCGATTGCCGCGGCCCTGCTGCTGTATGAAGCCCGACGACACGAGGAGGTGTGACGATGGACCAGGTGCGGTGGGCGCATCTGGAACGGCTGCCCGAGCGTGAGGTGCGCCCCGGAGTGTTCCTGAAGGTCCTGCCCGGACAGGCACTCATGTTCAGCGCCGTGCGCTTTGCCCCGCACGCCATCGTCCCCACCCACCATCACCCGCACGAGCAGATCGGGATCGTCCTCCAGGGCGAGCTTGAGCTGTGGATCGATGAGGAGCGTCGGACCCTGCGCTCCGGCGACATGTATACGGTGCCGCCCAATGTCCCCCACGGCGCCGAGACCAAAGGGTCTCCCTGCCTGGTTCTGGACGTCTTTCACCCCCTGCGCGAAGACTACATCCGTCTCTTCTGAGGCCCGGCGGCGGTCCGAGTTCCCGCCCGCAGGTCCGTGTGTTATACTCTGGCCAAACCGGACGGCACGGACAGGATGCCCCAGCGCTCTTGAGGCAGGAGGGACAGGGTGCAGACGGTCTGGACGGCGGAGATGCTCTGGGATCTGTTCGAAGCGACGGGTTCGGTCTGGGCTTATCTGATTTACCGTCGGTTTGCCGCGTTCCAGAAGTCGCGGCTCCGGGCATCCGTAAACTGACAGGTTCGGCGAAGACGGAGAGCGTACCCGGCTTCGGCCCCCGCAGGGAGGGAAGGTCGTCGACTGCAAGCCTTCCCGGGCGGCCTCCGGCGACATTCACTCCCGAGCCGGCTCCTGAAGCTCCGGGCGAGTGGTAGGGGGCCCGTTCGCTTTCCACGAGACGGGAAGCTGAGGGCTGCCGCCTTCGGGCGGCAGAACCGGGGTGGTACCGCGGAAGCGCCGCTTTCGTCCTTGGGACGAGGGCGGCGTTCTTTGTGCGTTCGGTCGAGGCGGGAGGCACGAGATGGAGGAGGATCTGGAGCACGTCGTGCGGGAAGCGGAAGCCGCGATTCGCGAGGCGGCCACGGAGGAGGCCCTGGAAGAGGTCCGCCGGAGGTACCTCGGCCGCCGGGGCCTGGTGACCCGGCTGTTCGAGGCGCTGCCGTCGCTGCCGGCACCGGAGCGTCCCGAGCGGGGCCGGCGGCTCAACGCGCTGCGTCTTCGGCTGGAGACCCTGCTGGTCGCCCGCCGGGCGGATCTCGCCGCCCGGGCGCGCGAAGCGCGGATGAGCGCCGAGGCCATCGACGTCACCCTCGCCGGGCGGCGGCCGCGCCTGGGCCGGCGCCACCTGCTGCGGCAGACCCTCGACGAGGTGGAGCGCATCTTCCTGGGACTGGGCTTCGAGATCGTGGACGGCACGGAGATCGAGACGGACGAATTCAACTTCGAGCGCCTGAACATGGGCCGCGACCACCCGGCGCGCGACGCCCAGGATTCCTTCTACCTGACCGACGAGCTGCTGCTGCGGACCCACACCACCGTCGTCGATGCGCGCGTCATGCTGGGGCGCACCCCCCCGATGCGGATTCTGACCACCGGCCGCTGCTACCGACGCGACGCGCCCGATTGGAAGCACATGCCCGTCTTCCACCAGGTGGACGGGTTCATGGTCGGCGAGCACATCACCATGGGGGACCTCAAGGGGGTGCTGACCTCCTTCGCCCGGCAGCTCTTCGGCGCACAGGTGCGGACGAAGTTCGTGCCGGGATACTTCCCGTTCACCGAGCCGAGCGCCGAGATGCTCGTCCACTTCAACGAGCAGTGGATGGAACTCGGGGGGTGCGGGATGTTCCACCCGCGGGTGCTGGAGATGGCCGGCATCGACCCCGCCCGCTACACCGCCTTCGCCTTCGGCCTGGGCGTTGATCGCCAGGTGATGGTGCGCTACGGCATTCCGGATATCCGGCTCTTCTGGGACAACGACCTGCGGCTGCTGCGGCAGTTCTGAGGAGGGGCGAGGGGTGAAGGTCCTGCTGTCCTGGCTGCGCGAGTATGTGGAGATCCCCTACGGGATCGAGGAGCTGTCGGACCGGCTGCCGATGCTGGGCCTGGGGATCGAGGGTGTGGAGCGGCTCGGCGACGACGCCGTCTTCGACCTGGAGATCGCCGCCAACCGGGGCGACCTGATGAGCCTGCTGGGTGTGGCCCGGGAGCTGGCCGCCGCCGCAGGAACGCGGGTGCGCCCGCCGGCGGTGCGGGTCGTCGAGTCCGGTCCGCCCCTCGGCGAGCTCACCGGCGTGGAGGTGACCGATCCGGTGCGGTGTCCCCGCTTCACGGCCCGTATGCTCGTCGAGGCCCGCGTCGGCCCTTCGCCCTCCTGGCTGGCCCGGCGGCTCGAGGCCTGCGGCATTCGCAGCATCAACAACATCGTGGATGTGACCAACTACGTCATGCTGGAAACCGGCCAGCCGATGCACGCCTTCGACTACGACCGGCTGGCGGGGGGCCGGTTGGTCGTCCGACCGGCGCGCCCCGGAGAGCGCCTGGTCACCCTGGACGGGGTGGACCGCGTCCTGGACGAAGGCGTCTTTGTGGTCGCGGACGCCGAGCGCGCCCAAGGGGTGGCGGGGATCATCGGCGGCGCGGCGGCGGAGATCGGACCGCAGACGCGCCGCGTGCTCCTGGAAGCCGCCTCCTGGCAGGCGGCGATGATCCGGCGCACCAGCCGGCGGCTGGGCGTGCGCACCGAGAGCAGCGCGCGCTTCGAACGGGGCACCGACATGGACGGGATCCTCGCCGTGCAGGACCGCGCCGTGGCGCTGATGCAGGACCTGGCCGGCGGCCGCGTGCTTCCCGGGGTGATCGATGTGTACCCGGACCCGCGGCCCGCCCCTCGGGTCCACCTGCGCTGGAAGAGCATCCCGCGTCTCCTGGGGCTGGCCATCCCGCAGGACGAGTGCTGCAGGATTCTCCGCAGCCTTGGGTTCGAACTCGCTCCCTCCCCGGAGGCGGACGGCGTGCAGGTGACCGTGCCCTCCTTCCGGCGTGACGTGGAGCGGGAAGAGGACCTGATCGAAGACCTCGCCCGCCACCACGGGTACGATCGCATCCCCGAGACGTTACCGGTGGAGATCATGGCCCAGGGGACGCGCGCGCCGTCGCTGGTCGCCGAGGAGACGGTGCGCGACATCCTGGTCCGCGCCGGGTTGGTGGAGGCCCTGACGGTCTCCTTGACCACCCCGGCCGTCCTGGAGGCGCTCCGCCTCCCGGCCGACCATCCGTGGCGGCGGATGGTGCCGCTGCGCAACCCGCTGGTGGACGACCATACCCACCTGCGCTCGACACTGCTGCCGGGACTGCTGCACGTCGCGCAGGTCAACGTCAGCCGCGGCGTCGGTGAGGTGCAGATCTTCGAGATCGGACACGTCTTTCTCCAGGAGGAGGGGGGCATTGCCGAACGCCGGCGGCTGGGGATCCTGATGATGGGGACCACCTGTGACGGACGGTGGAATCTCCCTCCGGAGGCGGTGACGATCACCTACTATCACCTCAAGGGCATCCTGGAGGGGCTGCTGGCGGAACTGGGGATTTCCGACTCCGCCTTCAGGGCCGCGGCGGAGGCCTGGCTTCACCCCGGGCGCGCGGCGCAGGTGACCGTGGGAGGCGCGGTGGTGGCCACCCTGGGCGCACTGCATCCCGAGGTGGCCGCGCGGTTCGACCTGCCCGCCGCCGTGTATGTGGCGGACGTGGACCTGCCCCTCCTGCTCTCCAGGAGCGCCCCGGCGCGTCGGTTCACCCCGCTCCCGCGCTTTCCGCCTGTCCGGCGCGACGTGGCCATCGTCCTGCCCGCCGAGGTCCCCGCCGCCCAGGTGGAGGAGGTGATCCGGGCCTCCGGTGGAGCGTGGCTGGAGCGCATGGAGTTGTTCGACGTATACACCGGGGCGCCGGTCCCCGACGGTCACCGCAGCCTGGCCTACGCCCTGACCTTCCGCGCCGCAGAGCGGACACTGGCCGCCGACGAGGTGGACGGCGCGCTCCTGAACATCAGGGGGGCGCTGGAGCAGCGGTTGCGGGCGAAAATCCGCGAGTGATAGAATCGTCGCGTGACCTGGATCGATTGGGTCATCGCGGCGTTCGCGCTGTTCGCGGCGCTGCAGGGGCTGAAGCGGGGCCTGCTGGCGGCGGTGATCGGGATCGTCGCCGTCTTCGCCTCCTACCTCATCGCCTCGGCCTGGTATCGTTCCCTCGGCGACGCCATCGAGCGCACCGTCCGCTTTACGCCGGCGTGGGGCGATACGGTGGCGTTCGGCGGGCTGTTCCTCCTGGTCTACGATCTCGTGGCGATTCTGACCGTGATGGCCTTCGGGGGCGAGCGGCTCCCGTTGCCCTCGCGGGTCTCCGGCGCGGTGCTCGGGTTCGTCCGGGGGACGATGCTGGCCGCGGCGCTGCTCATCATCGCCGCTGCCGCTCCCTTCGGAGACCCGATCCGTCGCGACCTCGAGCGTTCCACGGTGGCCCCGGTCGCGCTCGCCGTCTACCGCGGAGGCCTCAGGGCCGTGGCCGCCCTCCTGCCGTCCACGGCGAAGCCCTTCGGCCTGGAGCCTGGAACCTTCTAGGCGCGCCATGCAGAACCGGGCGATTGCGGCGATGTTCAACGACATCGCCGACATGCTCGAGATCAAGCAGGATTCCCCGTTTCGCATCACCGCTTACCGCCGGGCGGCCCGGGCTTTGGAGACTCTGAGCGAGGATGTGGCGGCGGTCGCCGCGCGCGGCGCCCTCACCTCCATCCCGGGCATCGGCAAGGGGACGGCGGAGAAGATCGAGGAGTTCCTGCGGACCGGCCGCTGCCGGTACTACGACGAACTCCGGGCCTCGCTCCCCGAAGGGATCACCGCGCTGATGGCCGTCCCGGAGGTGGGCCCGAAGACCGCGCTGCTGCTCCACCAGAGACTGGGCATCACCACCATCGAGCAGTTAGAACAGGCCTGCCGGGAGGGCAGGGTCCGCACGCTTCCGCGCCTGGGGGCGAAGACCGAGGAGAACATCCTCAAAGGGATCGCCCTGCTCCGCCGGACCAAGGAGCGCCAGCCCCTGGGACGCGTCCTGCCCCAGGCCAGGGAGATTGTGGATGCCCTGCGCGGCCTGAAAGAGGTGACCTCCCTGGCCGTGGCAGGCAGCCTGCGGCGGATGAAGGAATCCGTCGGCGACATCGACATCGTCGTCACCAGCACCACCCCCGGTCCGGTCATGGAGACCTTCACCTCGCTGCCCCGGGTGAAGCAGGTTCTGGCCAAAGGCCCCACCAGGAGCTCGGTGGTCCTGGACTCGGGGATCCAGGCCGATGTGCGCGTGGTCGAGCCGGAGTCCTTCGGGGCGGCGCTGCAGTACTTCACCGGCAGCAAGGACCACAACGTCAAGATTCGGGAGCGCGCCGTGCGGCGGGGGCTGAAGATCAACGAGTACGGCGTGTTCCGCGTGAAGGACAACCGGCGGCTGGCCGGCCGGACGGAGGAGGAGGTCTACGCCGCGGTGGGGCTCCCCTGGATCCCCCCGGAGATCCGCGAGGACCAGGGGGAGATCGAACTGGCGGAGCAGGGCCGCCTGCCGGTCCTGGTGCAGCGGTCGGATATCCGCGGGGACCTGCAGATGCACACCCGCTGGAGCGACGGGACCGATAACGTCGAGGCCATGGCCCGCGCGGCCAAGGACCTGGGCTATGAGTACATCGCCATCACCGACCATTCCCAGTCGCTGAAGTTCGTGGGCGGGGTGCCGGTCGACGAGCTGCGCGCCAACGCCAGGACCTGCCGGCAGGTCTCGGACAAGGTCGGCCTGGCGGTTTTGATCGGGACCGAATGCGACATCCTGCCCGACGGACGCCTGGACTACCCCGACGAGGTGCTGGCCGAGCTCGACGTCGTCGTGGCCTCGGTGCACTCGCGCCTGCGCATGGGCCGGGAGGAGATGACGGCGCGCATCGTCAAGGCGATGGAGAACCCCCACGTGGACATCATCGGCCATCCCACCGGTCGGCTGCTCGGCCAGCGCGAGGCCTACGCCGTAGATATGGAACGGCTGGTGGAGGCGGCACGCCGAACCGGGACGGCGCTGGAGATCAACGCCTCGCCGGAGCGGTTGGATCTGAGCGACGTCCACGCCCGACTGGCCCGGGAGCGGGGGGTCATGCTGGTCATCAGCACCGACGCCCACAGCCGCTATGAGCTCCGCCACATGGAGTACGGCCTCGGTGTGGCGCGGCGCGCCTGGGTCGAGCCCCGGCACGTCCTCAACACCCGCCCACTGGCCGAGCTGCGTGCCTACCTTGCCTCCCGGTAGCGGTGCCGGTCGCGGCCGGCCGGCGCGGCTGCGGCCCCTGCCCCGGTCCTTCTTCGCCCGCAGCACCCTCCAGGTCGCCCGGGGCCTGCTGGGCCATCTCCTGGTGCATGAGACGCCGCGGGGCCGCCTGGTCGGACGGATCGTCGAGGTCGAGGCCTACCGCGGGCCGCGGGACCCGGCCAGCCACGCATTCCGCAAGACGGCCCGCAGCCGTATCATGTGGGGGACGCCGGGCACGGCGTACGTGTATTTCTCTTATGGGAACCACTACTGTCTCAACGTGGTGACGGAACGCGAGGGGACGGCCGGTGCGGTGTTGCTCCGGGCGCTGGAGCCGATGGAGGGCCTGGAGATCATGCGCCGCCGTCGCCGGACCGCCGACGTGCGTCTCCTGACCAGCGGACCGGGGCGGTTGACCCGGGCGATGGGGATCGGCCGTGAGCACAACGGCCGGGACCTGACGCGTCCGCCGCTGTACCTGGCGGCCGGCCGGCGGGGACCGGTGCGGATCAGGGCGGGCCCGCGGATCGGCATCCGCAGGGCGGTGGACCGCCCGTGGCGGTTCTACCTCTCCGGCAGTCCCTTCGTCTCGCGACGATGAGGCGCGTCCTGCTGCTCTTCGTCGACGGGCTGGGATGGGGTCCCGACGACCCGGCGGTCAACCCCCTCGTCGCCGGTCGGACGCCGACTCTGGACGGCCTGCTGGGACGTCGGCTGGCCGGGCCCGTCGCCCGGATCCGGGGGAACGGGGCGCTGCTCCTGCCCGCGGATGCGACGCTGGGCGTGGAAGGGCTCCCTCAGAGCGCGACGGGACAGACCGCGCTCCTCACGGGCGTGAACGCGGCGCAACTCGCCGGGCGGCACGTGGCGGCCTACCCCACGGCCCACCTCCGGGAGGTGTTGAAGGCGCACAACCTTTTCGCCCGGGTGCTGCGGATGGGCGGCAGGGCGGCGCTGGCCAACGCCTACACGCCGGAGTACTTTGCCGCGGTGGAGGCCGGCCGGCTGCGCCACGCCTCCATCACCTATGCCGCGCTGAGCGCGGGGGTGCGACTGCGGGGGCTCGATGACCTGCGGGCCGGGGCCGCGGTGTTTCACGACTTGACCAACGACCGTCCGCGGGCGTGGGGGTACGACGTTCCGTCGATCACTCCCCGCCAGGCGGGGCGGCACCTTGCCGGAATCGCCCGCGGACATCATCTCACCCTCTTCGAGTTCTTCCTCACCGATCTGGCCGCGCACGGCCGCATTCCGCTGGAGCCGGCGGCCGTTGTGGAGATGCTGGACGCGCTCCTGGCCGGGGTCCTTGAGGGCGGGGATCCCGGCGAGATGCTGGTGCTGATGGCCAGCGACCACGGCAACCTGGAGGACGTGCTGTCCGTTGGGCATACGCGCAACCCGGTCCCCGTCCTCCTCATCGGCGCCGGGCGCGAGGAGGTCGGTGCGTCCCTGCGCACCATCACGGACGTCGCGCCGGCGGTGACGGCCTGGCTGGCCGGAGCCCTTCCGGGGGGAGAGGTCCGGCATGGATGACCGCACCCTGCGCCTGCTTGAGTTCCCCAAGATCCGGGACCGCCTGATGGAGCAGACCGTGACCGCGTCCGGCCGCGACCGGGCCGCGGCGCTGCGGCCCTTCGTCGACCCGGAGGAGGTGCGCAGGGCGCTGGCGGAGACGGCCGAAGCCCGGGCCCTGGGTGAAGACGGCGAGGTTCCCCTGCGGGGGACGACCGACATCCGCGAGGCGGTGCGGCGCGCGGCCATCGGCGCCGCCCTCGACGCCGGGGAACTCCTGAACCTCCGGCAGACCCTGCGGACCATCCGGCAATGCAAGGGGTTTGTGACCGCCCGGCGGGAGCGGGCGCCGTACCTGGCCGAGGTAGCCGGCAGGATGGCGACCTTTGCCGCCCTGGAGGAGGCCATCGGCCGGACGGTCGCGGAGGACGGATCGATCCCGGACGGCGCCAGCGCCGGCCTGGCCCGCATCCGCCGCGAGCGGCGGACGACGCAGGCGCGCCTGCGGGAGAAGCTCGACGAGGTGCTCCGCGGGCCGTACGGCCGCATGCTGCAGGACCCCCTCATCACCTCGCGCGGCGAACGGTATGTCGTCCCGGTCCGCGCCGAGTTCAAAGGGACGTTCCCCGGCATCCTGCACGACCAGTCCAGCAGCGGCGCCACCGTCTTCATGGAGCCGCTGGCCGTCGTGCCCCTGGGCAACCGCCTGCGCGAGCTGGAGATCGAGGAACGGGAGGAAATCGCCCGGCTGCTGCGCGCACTGAGTGCGCAGGTCGGAGAACGCTCCGCCGAGATCCTCCACGCCTACGAGGCCCTGGGGCAGATCGATTTTGCGGTGGCCAAGGCGCGTCTCGCCGACGCCATGGAGGCCAGCCGGCCCGTGGTGCGCGACGACGGCGCCCTGCGCTTTGTGGCCGCGCGCCACCCCCTGCTGACGGGCAAGGTCGTGCCCGTCGATGTCCGGCTGGGGGAGGAGTTCACCACGCTGGTCATCACCGGGCCCAACACCGGCGGCAAGACGGTGACCCTCCGGACCATCGGGCTGCTCACCCTCATGGCCCAATCCGGGCTGTTCATCCCTGCGGCGGAAGGCTCGGAGGCGGCGGTCTTTCCCCAGGTGTTTGCCGACATCGGCGACGAGCAGAGCATCGAGCAGTCGCTGTCCACCTTCTCCTCGCACATGGGCGCCATCGCCGAGATATTGCGCCGGATCCGCGGGCCGGCGCTTGTGCTGCTTGACGAGATCGGTGCCGGGACCGATCCCACGGAGGGCGTGGCCCTGGCCCGGGCGATCCTGGAACATCTGCACGCCCGGGGGTGCCGCACGGCGGTGACCACGCACTACCACGAGCTGAAGTCGCTGGCCTACACGTTGCCCGGCGTCCAGAACGCCTCGGTGGAGTTCGACCCGCAGACGCTCGCCCCCACGTACCGGCTGCTGATCGGTTTGCCCGGGCGCAGCAACGCCCTCATCATCGCCGCACGCCTTGGGGTGGATCCCGCGGTGGTGGAGCGGAGCCGCGCACTGCTGGGAGCGGGGGCGGTGGAGATCGACCGCATCCTCGGCGAGATCGAGGCAAACCGCAGGGCCGGCGAGCGGGAACTGGCCCGGGCGGCCGAAGCCCGGCGGGAGGCGGAGGTCCTGCGCGATCGGCTCCAGGCCGAACTCGCCCGCCTGCAGGCCGAGCGGAGGAAGATCCTGGCCCGCGCCCGGGAGGAAGGCGAGGCGTTGATCCTCCGGGCGCGCCGCGAAATCGAGGCCATCCTCCACCGGGTGCGATCGACGGGCAGCCCCGAAACCGTGCGCCGGGCCCGGGCCGACCTGCGCCGGGTGGCCGAAGACCTCCCGGTCGCGGAGGAGGCGTCCTCCGCGGAGCCGGGCGAGGCGGTGACCGACGTCCGTCCCGGGCAACCGGTGTACATCGTGCCGCTCAGGCGCGCGGGCACGGTGCTCACGGCTCCCGACAGCCGGGGAGCGGTGGATGTCGACACCGGGGGCATCCGGGTGACCGTGGGGCTGGCCGGACTCCGCAGGGCGGCGGCGGCGCCCCCGAGCGCCGGCCGCCCTGAAACGCCGGCGCCGCAGGGGGAGATGGGCGCCGGTCCGGCCGTTCCCCTCTCGCTCAACCTGCGCGGCGAAACAGTGGACGAGGCCCTGGCCCATCTGGATAAGTATCTGGACGAGGCGTTCCTGGCCGGGCTCAGCACAGTCACCGTCATTCACGGCAAGGGGACCGGAACGCTGCGCAGAGCGGTGCACGGATTTCTGGCCCACCATCCTCAGGTGAAGTCCTTCCGCCTCGGCGAGCGCGGCGAAGGGGAAGGCGGCGTGACCATCGTAGAACTGGACGTGCGATGAAGAGACTCTCCCCGGAGGCGCAGCTGGACCTGCTGCGCCGGGGCACCGTCGAGATCATCACCGAAGAGGACCTGCTGGCCAAGCTCCGCGAAGGCCGCCCGCTGCGGGTGAAGCTGGGTGTGGACCCCAGCGCCCCGGACATCCACCTCGGGATCGCCATCGTCCTGCGCAAGCTGCGCCAGTTCCAGGATCTGGGCCACGAGGCGATCCTCGTCGTGGGCGACTTCACGGGACTGATCGGCGATCCCTCGGAGAAGAAGCGCACCCGTCCCATGCTCTCCCGCGAGGAGATCGAGCGGAACGCCGCCACCTATCGGGAGCAGTACAGCCGGATCCTGGACCCGAAGAAGACGCGGGTGGTCTTCAACAGCCACTGGCTGGGGCCGATGACCTTCGAGTCGGTGATCCGCCTGGCGGCGAAGACTACTGTGGCCCGCATCCTGGAGCGCGACGACTTCACCAACCGGCTCAAGGCCGGGACGCCCGTCTTCCTCCACGAGCTGCTCTATCCGCTGTGCCAGGCCATGGACTCGGTGCACCTCCAGGCCGACGTCGAACTCGGCGGGACCGACCAGAAGTTCAACAACCTGATGGGCCGCGATCTCCAGCGCGAGTTCGGCCAGCCCCGCCAGGTGGTGATGCTCACCCCGCTGCTGGTGGGCACCGACGGCGTGGAGAAGATGAGCAAGAGCCTGGGCAACGCCATCGGCATCACGGACCCGCCGGAGGAGATGTACGGCAAGGCGATGTCCATTCCGGACGGGCTCATCGCCCACTACATGGAGTTCGCCACCGACATACCCATCGCGGAGGTGCGGGCCGTGGCGCGGGGCCTGACCGACGGCCGCGTCCACCCGCGCGAGGCCAAGGCGCGCCTGGCCCGGGAGATCGTGACGATGTGGCACGGCGCGGACGCCGCCCTGGAGGCGGAGCGCGCCTTCGAACGGGTCTTCAAGGCGCGGGAACTGCCCGACGAGATGCGCGAGGTGTCCCTCGGCAGTGCCGTGCTGCACCAGGGGAGGATCAGGATCGTGGACCTTTTGGTGCAGGCCGGGTTGGTCGCCTCAAAGAGCGAAGCCCGGCGGTTGGTCAGCCAGGGGGGCGTCAGCGTGGACGGCGGCCGGGTCGAGAAGCCCGAGGCCGAAGTGAGCGTGAAGGACGGCGCGGTCGTGCGGGTCGGCCGGCGCCGCTTCGCCAGGATCCGGATTCGGGAGGGAGAGCGTGGCTCTGGCTGATGACGTGCGCCGTGCGGTCGATGCCGCCTCCGAGGCACTGGTGGACCTCGCCCGACGCATCCACGCCCATCCCGAGGTTGCCTTCCAGGAAGTCCAGGCCTCCCGGTGGCTGAGCGAGACGCTGGAGCGGCACGGCTTCACGGTGGAGCGGGGCATTGCCGACCTCCCGACGGCGTTCCGGGCCGAGGTCAGAGGGAGCGGTCCGGGTCCGACCGTGGCCTTCCTGGCCGAGTACGATGCGCTGCCGGAGATCGGTCACGCCTGCGGACACAACCTCATCGCCGCCGGCGCTCTGGGCGCGGGGATCGGGCTGGCCGCGGTGCGGTCGCGCCTGCCCGGCACGGTGGTGGTCCTGGGCACGCCCGCCGAGGAGGGCGGGGGCGGCAAGATCCTGATGCTGCAGCGCGGGGCCTTCGCCGGCATCGACGCCGCCTTGATGTTCCACCCGGCGAGCTACACGTTGACGATGCGGCCGTCGCTGGCCTCGTGGCGCCTCAAGGTCGCCTTCCGGGGCCGGGCGGCGCATGCCGCTGCCGCGCCGGAGGAGGGAATCAACGCGCTGGACGCCATGGTGGCGATGTTCGTGAGCATCGGCCTGCTGCGCCAGCAGCTGCGCGACGACGCGCGCGTCCACGGCATCATCACCTACGGCGGCGCGGCGCCCAACATCATCCCGGACCGCGCCGAGGCCGTCTTCAGCGTCCGGGCCGCCGATGGCGCCTACGCCGGTGAGGTGCTGGAAAAGGTGATCAACTGCGGCCGGGCCGCGGCCACCGCCACCGGGGCCACGCTACAGGTGGAAACCCAGAAGGGCTACGAGGCGATGAAGCCGAACCGCGCGCTCGCCGAGGCCTTCGGGCGCCACCTCGAAGCGCTGGGCTGGCCGCTGGATCCGCCGCCCGAGCGGCCGAAGATGGGCTCCACCGACATGGGCGACGTCAGCCAGCGCCTGCCGGCGATCCACCCCTATGTGGCGATCGGCAAGGACATCGCCGGCCACACCGTGGAGTTCCGGGAGGCGGCGCTGACGGACCAGGGGTTCGCGGCGATGCTGGCCGCGGCGAAGGCGATGGCGCTGACGGGGCTCGATCTCCTGACGAATCCCGCGTTCTTCGAGCAGGTTCGGGCGGAGTTTTCCTCCCCACGGTGAGCACCTCCTCGCTCCGGATACTCCCAGGCGTCCTCGACGGCGTCGCCCTCCTGGGGTTCCTGCTGGTCGGTCTCCGCACCCACGGGGCGCCCCTGACCCCGGCGCACATCCTGCGGGACGGCCTGCCGCTCCTCGGAGCGTGGTATCTGGTCGCCGCGATCATCCGCCTCTACCGGCACCCGCGGTGGGCCGCCGTGGTGACGACCTGGGCGATCGCCGTCCCCGTCGGGATCCTGATCCGCCAGTGGTGGGTGGGGCGGCTGTTCACCCGCGCCACACCGGTCTTCCTCGTGACGGCGCTGACCTTTACCCTGGCCTTTCTCCTCGCCGGCCGCCTGGTGGCCGCCCTCCTGGCGCGGCTGGTCGGTCGACGGGTCCGGGGCCGGGCACCCGCGGTCGGTTGACCGGTCGGGAACGCGCTGACTATACTGGATGTGCGCGCTCGATTGCTGCGTGGGCCCTTAGCTCAGGTGGTGAGAGCGCACCCCTGATAAGGGTGAGGTCCGTGGTTCGAGTCCACGAGGGCCCACCAAGGGACTCAGGGCCTCGGTCAACTGGCCGAGGCGTTTCTGCTCTTCAAGAGGGTGAGCGGGTGCATGGAGCACCCACATTCAGGGCTCGGTCGGAGTCCCAGCGTGCAAACACCTAGTCCGAACGTGATTCCTCCGCGTCACACCAGGCGGCCGGCCATATATTATTCCTTGTGGAGCCCGATGTGCTCCGCGGAGACAGGCTGGTCGGAGGTGGGGCGATGGTGGAGGCGTCCGAGCTCCGGCCGGGTATGGCCGTCCGTCTGGAGGGAGACCTCTACAAGGTGATCACGGCCTCCTTCCACGCCGGCGGGGGGCAGCTGACCGGAGTGACCCACGTGAAACTTCGGAACATGCGCACCGGGGCGGTCAGGGAGTGGCGCTTCAAGCCCGACGAACGCGTGGAGGACGTGGTGCTGGCCCGTCGGACGATGCAGTTCCTCTACCGCGACGCAGACCTTTGCCACTTCATGGATCTGGAGACGTACGAGCAGATCGCCATCGATGCTGCGCGGCTGGGGAGGTCGGCCGCCTTCCTCGTGGAGGGGATGGCGCTGCCGGTGGAGTTCTCAGACGGCCAGCCGGTGGGCGTCGTCTTCCCCGACATCGTGGAACTCCGGGTCGCCGACACCGCGCCGCCCACCCGCGCCGTGGGGACGGAGAGCGTCTGGAAGGAGGCACGTCTCGATAACGGGATGACCATCATGGTCCCGCCGTTCGTCGCGCCCGGCGAGGTTGTCCGCATCGATGTGGAGACCGCCACCTATATAGAACGGGCCAAGAGGAAGTAGTTCCGGGCACGGCCGGCGGCCTCCTACTGATGATCCGGTAGAACTGCGGCTTACTCTCCTCTTCCTGCTGGCCTCGGCGTGTCCCAAGGATTCGGGACAGGGTCGGGCCGGATCAGAGACACCTGCCGGATGCGTCCGATTCCCGGCCCAGGTCCCGGCGGCCGGGCGGCTGACCATCTACGCCTGTCGGGATGTCAGGATCACAAATACGGGCATGGGGAGGCAGGTCACCCCGACCGGGTGCGCCCGCGAATTCGCCACATCGGTGCCCTACGTCGTCCTGTTCATGCAGGTGGACGATCTCGACGTCCCGGCCACCGTCGCCTGGCAGTTGCTCGATCCCCGCGACGAAGTGTACGCCGGGTCCCAGACGCGGGTGACGCCGCCGAACGCCTACTTCCAGCGGACCTACTATCTGTTTGCGGTGCTGCCGGTGGCCTCATCGGCCAGCGAGATCCTGGAGCGCAACCCGCACTTCATGTTCCGCGTCATGGGCGGCGGACCCCGATCTGCCGCGGAGATGGAGGGGCAGTGGAAGTTCCGCACCTCGCTGGACGGACGGCCCACGGGGACCCCCACCTTGGTTCACCCTGAAGCCGTGAGGGTGCGAGGTCTACGAGTCGCCTCCACGTACGCGGGCGGTGCGTCCGGCGTCCAACCCGATTTCCAGGAAGATCGAGGTCCAGAACCGGGCGCGCTGACGGCTGTCGTAGGGACGGCTCACGACGTGGAAGACTCCGCCGTCTGCGGTGACCCCGGCGAGGTAGCCCTTGCTGCGTACGAGGCGGGCATAGGTGTCGGCCTCGGCGCGATCGGCGAAGGTGCCGAAGACGATCACGTATCGCGGTGGGGCGGGGAGCGGGCGGGTGGCCGTCCGTCCGGGCCGGACGGCCAGTGGCGCCGGGCGCAAGGTGGCCGGGGCAGGGTGGGGCACAGGCAGGCGGGGCGCTTCGAGCGGCTCCTGCGCCACAAGGCGCGGCGGCGCCGACGGCGCGCGACTCTGCAGAAACGCGGGAAGGCGCGTGGCGGCCAGCGTCCCCGCCGAGAGCAGGAAGACGGAGATCAACCCCACCAGCAGCGACCAGTTCGTGGCCAGCCGGGTGGTCCGCTGTGCCGTGGGCTGCTCTTCCCAGGTCGCCATCGCACACCCATCCTATGCCGCCGGTCCGCAGGCGTCCAGGCAACTTCTATGGCAGATATGCCACATACACCGATCGATAGACCCGGTTCTCTCGTACCGGTCCGAGAACGGCCGCGCCGGGGAGGAGGCAGGGGCCGGGGTCAGAAGCCCCATCTAGCGCCAAAAAAAGGGGGTGGATGTCGTGGCCAAGGATCTGTCCATCACGCTCGAGGACCGCCCGGGAGCCCTGGCCGCTCTTGGCGAGGCCCTGGGAAAGGCCGGTGTCAACATCGAGGGAATCTGCGGCGTGTCCGTCGGGGGAAAGGGTCACATGCACCTGCTTGTCGAGGATGCCGTCGCGGCGCGTCGCGCGCTCCAGCAGGCGGGCATCCCGGTGACGGGCGAGGAGGACGTCCTCGTGCTGGATTTGGAGGACCGGCCCGGTGCGCTGGGGGCCGCCGCGCGGAAGATCGCGAACGCGGGGGTCAACATTACCCTCGTCTACCTCGCCACGCGGACCCGCGTCGTTATTGGAGCGAGCGATCTGGTCAGGGCCAGGGCGGCGGTCGGAGCCTAGACGGTGGGAGACCGCTCAGAAGACGGATTGGGAGTTTCTCTGGAGGCGTGGAAGCCCGGTCCTCCTGGCGAAGAACCGGGCTTCCACCACCTGTTTGCGGTCCGCTGCAGACGGGGAATCCCCCGTCTACTCGTTGGGCGGTCTGGCCGGTGTCGGCGTCGTGTCCTCTGTGGCTTCGGGCGTCCCGCGGCTCCGTGCGAGGCCGAGCAGCAGACCGATCAACCCGAGCGCCCCCAGCAACCCGCCGTCGTTCTGACCCGATGGCGCGGCGGGCGGTAGCGCCGGCGTCCCTCCGCCTCCGGGAGCTCCCCCGCCGCCGTTCCCCCCGTCGGAGTCTCCGCCCGGCGAGAAGATGGCGTTGAGGGAATGCACCTGGGTACTGATCAGCCCGAGATCTTCAATCCTCGGCGTCGAGTATCTCAGTGGTCCCGCCCTCCCCTCCGCTGCAGACACCAATCCATGGTCAAGATTAACGCAACTCCCCGGGCCGCTCCCATAACTCGTTCGGAAGATTCTCTGAACTACGGAAGGAGTACGGCTGCCGGAGCCCGGTCGCCCGGGATGCTTCGTCGTCGCGGCATCTCCTGGAAGAAGCAAACCACAGTATCTTTCGATTGATTTGAGAATCTTGGTCGTTTGACGTATGCCGTCGGAAGGAGTTGCCGGATGGCGTGTGGTAATTCTCTCGCACCACCCGTTGTACTGGGACCCGCATTGACAGCGGGCTCACCCCCTGCCAGGTCACCGGATGGTGAGAGAGGTGAGAGCGGTGAGGGGTGTCCGATCCCGCGTGACTTTTCACGGGCGAGGATGCCGCCTCTAGTCCGTGTTTTGCCGGTCTGGCATCAAAATTGGTACGAAATTCCCGGGCGGCTCAAGAGCGGCCCTGGATCAGCGGTTTTCTGTAGGAAGAAGGGGACCCGGGTGCAGGCAGGCTGGATCCCGGGGCGGGGGGTTCGCGTTGGGCAGGCAAATCCGAGTGCTTGTGGCGGACGATCTGACGCTCGTCCGGGAGGGGATTCGCGCCCTCCTGAACGGGGTTGAGGATGTGGAGGTTGTGGGCGAGGCCCAGTCGGCCGACGAGGCCGTGGCCCTGGCCCGCAAACTTCAACCCGACGTGGTCCTGATGGACCAGGACATGCCGGGGAACGGCCTCCATGCGACACGTCTGATCAAAGAAGCCCTGTCCTCCACCGAGGTCATCATCATGACCGACCGCCTCAGCGACGGACGGGCGCTCCAGGCGATCGAAGCGGGGGCCACGGGCTATGTCCTGAAGGATATCCCCATCACCAGCCTGGCCTCGGCGGTGCGGGCGGTCTGCAACGGACGGGCCTTCTTCCATCCGGAGATCACCCGCAAACTGCTGGAAAGGCTCGGGCACCTGACCCGCGAGCAGCGGGACCGCCTGCGGGTGGAGTTCGAAGGACTCACTCCCAGGGAGCTGGATATCCTCTTCGAGCTGGCCCGGGGCAGCACGGACCGGGAGATCGCGGCAAAGTTCGTCCTGTCCGAGGGGACGGTCAAGACGCACTTGAGAAATATCCTGAAGAAGCTGGGAGCGCGCAACCGCACCCAGGCGGTGGCCCACGTCCTCCGCAAAGGCCTGATCGACTAGATCCGGCTTTCTCCTCACCGGGCCGCTCTTCCCTTTGGGAGGCCATCTCTGGCCAATCGAGAGATGTCTCGCTCGCCCTCGGACCTGTAGACTCTCGGTAACGGACGCGCGTCCCATTCCAACCCACTGCGAGGTCTGCGCCGGTGGCAATCCGCTCACTGGAATCTACGGTTGTGCATGCCAGGGCTCAACATTGCTCTCCCCCGGTCGTGGACCGGGGCCAGCAGGTCGTCCGGTTCGAGGGAGCGAGCTACGTCATGGTGGGGATCTACTTCGCGCGATCGCACGCGCTTGGGGCCAGCCAGAATGGGCACCGGGAGCTCTACTACATCCTCAGACCGCTCTCCAGAGACGGCGACGTCGAGCCGAACGCGTAGAGCGTACAGGCAAACGGCCGTTCGGCCGCCGCGACCGGCGGAGATCTCTGTGACGATTCGAGGCCGACTGGTTGATGGCGACACTGGTCAAAGCACTGGAGTTACCTGCAGGTACCGTCGAGTCGGAGGTGCAGGCCGGCCCGGTTTCCGGTCCTGGGCCGCGATGGTTTGTCGTCCAGGTCAAACCGCGCCGGGAGGCGCAGGTCCTGCGGCGTCTGGCGTTGGGCGCCGTGTCAACCTTCCTGCCATTTATCGAAGTGGCGCGGCGGAGGGGACCGGCCCGGCGGCGAGGTTTGGAGCCGCTCTTTCCAGGCTATCTCTTCGTCAGGATGTTCCCCGTGGGCGAGGCACCCGCGGCCTGGAGCCGCCTGCGGTGGACGCCCGGCATCGTTCGGATTTTGGGGATCGGAGAGACGCCTGTGCCGGTCCCCGAAGAGTTCATCGAGGCGATACAGGAGCGGACGAAGGAGCTGGGGTTCGTCCGCCTGCCGTCGCCGTTGATGAGCGGCATGCGGGTCCGCCTGCGGTCGGGGCCGTTTCAGGATCTGGAAGCGGTCTTTGACCGGCCGCTGTCGCGGGCCGGACGCGTGCGGGTGTTGTTGAAGTTGTTGGGGCAACCCAGGCCGGTCGAGGTCGACGAGGACTGTCTCGAACCGGCCTGAGGCCGGACGCGGGAGCACGAAAATCGAGAACCGTTGCCGCCTTCGGGGCGTTTTCGGCGGTGAATCTGCCGCAAAGGGCGGAGCCGCGCCCCGTGGGCGGTGTGTGGTTGTGAGCGAGCCTGCGATGAGGGTGAAATCGGCAGCAATCCTGACGGTGGTGGCCGTCCTGATCACCCTGGCGGCGGGGGGACCGGTGTCCGCGCAGCCTGCGGTGCAGCCCAACTATATCCTGGGCCCGGGTGACACCATCGACATCATGGTCTACGGCGAGCCCGACCTGACCCGTACCGTGACCATCAAGCCCGACGGGGCGATCTCGCTGCCGCTGCTGGGAGAGGTCAAGGCGGCCGGAAAGACGACCACGCAGCTGGCGAACGAGCTCGCCAGGCTGTACAGCAAGTACCTGAAGAGCCCATCCGTCAGTGTCACGGTCCGGGAGTTCCGCGTGGACCGGATCTACATTCTCGGGCAGGTCAGCCGGCCCGGAGAGTACCCGCTGCGGCCGGGCGTCGGCATCATGGAACTCCTGGCCAGCGCCGGCGGGCCGACCAACCGGGCGGATCTGGCTAAGATCGTGGTCATCCGGGGCCGCACGGAAGCCCAGCAGTTGAACCTCCTGGAGGCCCTGGCCTCGAACCGCAACCCCGACGTGAAGTTGCAGCCCGGCGACGTCCTGTTCATCCCGGAGACCGACAAACGCATCGTCGTGCTCGGCCAGGTGAACCGGCCCGGTGCCTACGACCTGCTGGAGGGGCAGCGGGTCTCGGACCTGCTGGCCGCTGCGGGCGGGATAACCCCCCGGGCCGCCCCCCAGGCCAGCTTCATCGTCCGCGGGCAGCAGCAGATTCCGGTGGACCTGCAGAAGGTGCTGGCCGGCGACATGGCGGCAAACGTGGTGCTGCAGCCCGGAGACATGATGGTGGTGCCGGAGTCGCAGAACCGCATCGCCGTGATGGGCGCGGTGAACAACCCCGGGACCTTCGCCCTCACGGAGAACATGAAGCTGATCGACGCCCTGGCCCTGGCCGGAGGGCCGACGCAGGCCGGGCGGCTTACCAACGTCATCGTCGTGCGGGTGGAAGGCGGTCAGGTGAAGCGGCTGGAGGTGAACCTGGAGCGGGCCATGACCGGCCAGGACGCCAGTCAGAACATCCCGCTGCAGAGCGGGGACATCGTCTTCGTCCCCGACCGGTTCACCGTCGGCACGGCCGGCCAGTGGTTGAACCTCTTCAACCTGATCAGGCTGGTGTTCAGAGGATGGTAGGCGAGGGTGAGGACGCAGCGTGAGCGGTAAGCCGAGGAGGTGGAGTCCGTGGAACTCCGGCACTACTACGACATCCTGAGGAAGCGGCTCTGGGTCATCCTGCTGCTGGTCGCCGTCGCCGTCAGCGGCGTGACCCTGCAGCTCGCGGCCCGGCCCGCCGAATACGAGGCCGGGGTGGCGATGATGGTCACCCCGCGTATTCTCAGCCCCTCGGCGGCTTTTGAGGACCCCGGCTTCTCCGCCTTCCAGTCCGGGTACCGCCAGACGGTCCTGGCCAACGTCGCCATGATTATCAAGAGCCATACGGTCCTCCAGCGGGTGCAGAAGCGGCTGGGGAACATCTCCCTCGGCCAGCTCAACCGCAGCGTGACCGTGGAGGGCGTGCGCGGAACGGACTTCCTGATCATCTCGGCCAAAGACGGCGACCCCGTCCGCGCCGCCGAGATCGCCAACGCCACCGCGACGGAGTTCACCAACTACTTCGCCGAGGTCAACGCCGCCGGTGCCAAGGTGGAGCGGACCTTCATCGAGGGGCAGCTGGCGCAGGCCCGGCAGCGCCTGATCGCGGCGGAGCAGGCGGTGCAGGCCTTCAAGGAGCAGACCGGGATCATCGCGCCGAGCGAACACGTGGCCTGGACGGTGCGGCGGCTGCTGGACACCCAGGCCGCCTATGAGGCCGCGCGCCTGGACGAGCAGGTGGCCCGGGCGCGCCTGGGCTTCCTGCGGTCCCGCGCCGCCTCGCAGAGCGAAATGCGCCGCCAGTCCTACTCCATCGGCGCCAACCCGGTGTTCGCGCGCCTGCGCGACACCCTGACCGGCCTGGAGGTGGAGCTGGCGCAACTGCGTCAGGTGTACACCGACGAGCATCCCCGGGTGAAGACGCTGCTGGGCCGGATCAGGGAAACTCAGGCCCAGATGGCCCGGGTGGCCCAGACCTCGATCAACAGCGAGACCGTCACGGTCAACCCCATCCGGGAGAGCCTGGTCAACCAGATGATCGACAGCGAGGTGGCCGCGGCGTCGGCGGCGGCCCGGGCGGCGGGCACGGCGGGCATCGTCAAGACCATGGAAGCTCGCATCAACGGTCTGCCCAAGCAGGAGGCGGCGCTGGCCCGCCTGGAGCGGGATGTGCGGCTCGCCGAGTCGCTGTTCCTCAGGCTCTCCACGCTGCACCAGGAGGCCCTGATCAGCGAGAACAAGGCGGCATCCACGGGCCAGGCCGCGGTGCTGATCGTCGATCCGGCCACCGTTCCGGTGCGGCCGGTGTCCAAGCAGCTGCCGCTGCGGGCCGGGATGGCCGGCATGCTGGGGCTGGTGATGGGCGCCGGTCTGGCGCTGCTCATGGAGAGCCTGGACACCCGCGTGCACACCTCGCGCGATGCCGAGGCGACCTACGGGCTGCCCGTGCTGGCCTCCATCCCCGTGATGAACGCCAAGACCTTCAAGCGCCTGACCACGGCGCCGGCGGCCACCTCGACGCTGCTGCTCTCGCTGATCAGCATGTTCCTCATCGGCGGGTTGATCGTCGGGATCTACACGCTGAACGCGAGGGCCACCCCCGAGGCGGGAGCCGGACAGCCGGTGATCCAGACCATCCAGCAGAGCCGGTAGGCGAGCAGGGTCGGTAGGAGGAGAGGGCGACAACATCGATGGTCCAAACGAAGAAGCCGCGCGGTGACCTGATCACCGCCTACGGCGAGGTGTCTCCCTTCGCGGAGGCCTACCGGACGCTGCGGATCAGCCTGCTCCAGGGGAACGGCAAGGCGCCCTGGTCGGTGGGCATCACCGGCATCCATCCGGCCCACGGCGCCACGACGACAGTGGCCAACCTGGGCCTCATCACGGCCGAGACGGGCACCCGCGTCGTCCTCATGGATGCCGACCTCTACAAGCCGTCCCTGCACCGCGTTCTCGACGTGCCCGGGGCGCCGGGGCTGTCGGCCGTGCTGGAGGGGGGAGCCAGGCTGAACGAGACGCTGTACGCGGTGTCGGGTGCCCCGCAGGTGCGCGTGCTGCCGGCGGGCCCCCGGGTGCGCAACCCCGCCGCGCTGCTGCGGCCCCACCGCCTCACCGAACTCCTGCACGAACTGCGGGAGTGGTGCGACTTCCTCGTCGTGGACCTGCCGTCGGTGGGGGCCGTGGCCTACGCGTCGCTGCTGGCGTCCTTTCTGGACGGCGTCGTGCTGGTCATCCGGGCCGACACACCGAGGATGGACGTGGAGCAGACGGTCAAGCGCCGGCTGCAGAACGCCAACGTCCTGGGCATGGTGTTGAACCGCGTCCCCGTATCGTCGGGAGACAGCGCGGGGTACCGTTACTACAGCAGGGATCTGTCCTAGCACTTCCGCCGCCACCCAGCCGTTCGGCCTCTGCGCCGGGGGGTGGCGGTTTCGTTCGACCGGAGTCTGCAGGTGACCGCTGAAGCGATGCACCGAGCGGGGGCCGGGATCGACACCGCCTTCGATGGGCCGGCGACCCTGGCCTGCCGGCGGTCGCGGGCCAAGCGCGTGGTGGACATCGTCGGCTCGCTGCTGCTGCTCCTGGTCCTCGCCCCGGTGTGGGCGGCGATCGCGGTCCTCCTCAGGCTGGTGGACCGGGGGCCCGTGCTGTTCCGCTGGGACCTCGTCGGCATGGACGGCCGCCGGATCCGCAGCTACAAATTCCGGACGATGGTTCCGGAGGCGGAGGCGCTGGAGCGACAGCTCCGGG
Source organism: Armatimonadota bacterium (assembly GCA_031459765.1). Lineage (NCBI taxonomy): Bacteria > Bacillati > Candidatus Sysuimicrobiota > Candidatus Sysuimicrobiia > Candidatus Sysuimicrobiales > Candidatus Kaftiobacteriaceae > Candidatus Kaftiobacterium > Candidatus Kaftiobacterium secundum. The sequence continues at coordinate 69,283 of JAVKHY010000010.1, forward strand.
CCAGCGGGGCCAACGAGATGCGGTCCGTCTACTTCAAGATGAGGGACGACCCCCGGGTGACGCCCATCGGGCGCGTTCTGCGAAAGTACAGCCTGGACGAGATCCCGTCGCTGTGGAGCGTGCTGGTCGGCGACCTGAGCCTGGTCGGCCCGCGCCCGGTGCGGGTGACCGAGCTCCAGTACCTGCAGCCGTGGCACCGGCAGCGGTTCGCCGTCAAGCCCGGACTGACCTCGCCCTGGGTCCTCAACGGGAAGAACGACGTCCGGGACTTCGACGCCATCGCGGCCTCCGACCTGGCCTACATCCGCCACTGGTCGCTGGCCGGGGATCTGCGCCTCCTACTGCAGACGGTGCGGTACATGGTGTCGGGACGGAACTACTGATGGGCGCGGCCGCACGGCCGAGGGGGCGACGAGCAGGAGTCGGACGATGCTGATTGCCAGGGCTCCGGTGCGGATCAGCTTTGCCGGGGGAGGGACCGATCTCCCCTCCTACTACCTGCGCTACGGCGGGGCGGTGGTCAGCGCGGCCATCGACAAGTACTTCTACGTCTTCATGACGGTGGACAAGAGCGACACGATCCAGATCATGTCCTCCGACTACCAGACCTTTTTCCGCCAGCCGGCCGTGGACACGATGATCTGGGACGGCGACCTGGCCCTGCCCCGGGCCATCCTCAACCACTTCAACATCCACGAGGGGCTGTCGGTCTTCCTGGCCTCGCAGGTCCCTCCCGGCACCGGGCTGGGATCCTCGAGCACCGTGGCCGTGGCCATCATCAAGGCCGTGACCAGCCTGCTCGGCCTGGGACTGAGCAAGCACGAGATCGCGGAACTGGCCTGTTTCATCGAGATCGAGAAGCTGGGGATGCCCATCGGAAAGCAGGACCAGTTCGCGGCGGCCTACGGCGGGGTGAACGCCTTCACCTTTACCGCCGACGGCGTCGGCGTGGAGCCGCTGCGGCTGCGGCCGGAGACGATCGAGCAGCTGGAGCGGAACCTGCTGCTCTTCTACACCGGGGCCGCGCGGGAGAGCGCACGCGTCCTGGACCAGCAGAACCGCAGGACCATGGCCAGCGACGCCGAGGTCCTCAACTCGCTCCATGCGCTCAAGGAGATGGCGTTGGAGGCGCGGCGCCTGCTGCAGGCCGGCCGGCTGGACGCCTTCGGGGAGCTGCTGCACGCCGGGTGGGAGCAGAAGAAACGGCTGGCCAGCGGCATCAGCACCCCGCGCATCGACGAGTGGTACGAGACGGCCCGACGGCACGGGGCGATCGGCGGGAAGATCACCGGTGCCGGCGGGGGCGGATTTCTCATGGTCTACTGCCCGTCCGGCACCGCGGCGGCGGTGACGGCGGCTCTGGAGACCGACGGGCTCAGGCGCATGGATTTCTCCATCGACTTCGACGGGGCCAAAATCCTGGTCAACAACTCCCTGCCGCTGGCGGTGACCCGCCGTGCCTGAGGGCGCCACGAACCACCGGCGGCAGCAGCGCCTGCTGCTCACGGCAGGCCTGCTGGTCGCCGACGTGTCGGCGATCGCGCTGGCCCTGACGGCCGCCCACCGGCTGGCCAACGCGCGCTCCATCTGGTATGCGCCGGAGCAGTTCCCTCCCGCCCTGTGGTTGGTCATCCCCATCGCCATCGCCATCTTCGGCCTGGGCCGCCTCTACGTGCTGGACGAACTCCTGGAGGGCTCGGTGGAGTACGGCCGCGTGGTTTACGGCTGCACCCTGGCGGCGCTGAGCCTGGTCCTCCTGGGGTTTTGGGGGAAGTTCCTGCAGGACGTCGCCCCCTCGCGAACCCTCATCGTGCTGGTGTGGGGGGTTTCGGTCTTCGCCGTAGGGGGAGGACGCTTCCTGATCCGTCGGGCGGTACGCTTCCTGCGCCGCCGCGGCTACCTCATCTCCCGGGCCGTGATCGTGGGGCTGGGCACCTCCGGGCTGGCCTTTGCCCGGCACTTCCAGCAGGCCCGGCACAGCGGGGTGCGGGTGGTCGGTTTCGTGGACGACTTCCTCCCGCCCGGCACGCCCGTGCTCGGCGATCTGGTGGTGCTGGGGCCCCCCAGCGACCTGGACCGCATCCTGGAGGAGACCGGGGCGCACGAGGTGATCATCGTCCCGACGGCCACCGCCTGGGAGAGCTTCCAGGAGCTGATGCGCCGCGCGGCGACGATGAACGGCTGCAGGGTTCGCCTGGCCCCCGGGTCCCGCGACCTGCTGGCCACCACCCTGCGGGCCCACCAGCTGGCGCAGATCCCGATGCTGACCGTGGAGCGGGTCCGGATCACCGGGCTGGACCGGGTCCTGAAGTCCACCCTGGACTACGCGATCGCCCTGGCGCTGCTGGCGCCGGCCGCGCTGGGCGTGCTGCTCTCGGCGGCCGCGCTGCGCGCCTGGGGCCTCCGCCCCTTCCGGCGGATGCGGATCATCGGACGCGAGGGCCGGCCCGTCAGCGTGTACATCCTGAACACGGGAGACGCCCGCCGCGGCGTGCCGCGCCTCATCCGGCGGCTGCGGGTGGACCGCCTCCCGCTGCTGGCCGCCGTGCTTCTCGGCCGGATGAGCCTGGTCGGCCCGCGGCCGATCCCCCTGGAGCGGCGCGCGGCCTACGCGGCCTGGCTGCCCAGCCTGCTCACCGTGCGGCCCGGGGTGACGGGGCTGTGGGCGGTGCGCCCCACGGCCTCGCTCGACGACGAGATGGAGCAGAGCCTGTTCTACATCCGCCACTACACCATCTGGCTGGACATCGAGGTGCTGCTGCGGGCGGTCCTGCGCCTGATCTCCGGCAACGGCCGGCAGGAGGAATGGGAGGGAACGGCACTCCGTGAACGCGTCCCAGTACATCGCTAGTCTCCAGTCGCAACTGGCCGCCCTGGCCCAGGCGGACCTCCTTCGTGTGGAGGCGCTGCTCCTGCGGGCGCGGGCAGAGGGCCGGACGATCTTCATCCTGGGGAACGGCGGCAGCGCGGCCACCGCTTCGCACATGGCCAACGACCTGAACAAGGGGGCGACGGTGGGCGACCGGCCCCGCTTCCGGGCCCTGGCCCTCACCGACAACGTGCCGCTGATCACGGCCTGGGCCAACGACACCCACTACGGCAACGTCTTCGTGGAGCAGCTGGCCAACTTCTTCCAACCCGGCGACGTGGTGGTGGCCATCAGCGGCAGCGGCAACTCGCCCAACGTGCTCGCCGCCGTGGAGTGGGCGGCCCGCCGCGGCGCCGTGACCATCGGGTTCACGGGCGGCGACGGCGGGCAGTTGCGCCGGCTGGTGGCCTGCCCCGTCGTCGTCCCGTCGCACAAGATGGAACAAATCGAAGATATGCACCTGATTCTGTCCCACGCCCTGTGCGTGAGTCTCCGGGCCCGGATCGCCGCCGAGGCCGAACCGGCGCTGGCCGGGCAGGAGGCCTAGCCCGCCGGGTGATCCCGTCAGGTCGGCGTACCCACCGGATGGTGTGAGATGAGGCACAAGATCTGTGTGCTGGGGCTGGGGTACATGGGGTTGCCCATGGCGGCGCTGCTGGCCACCCACGGGCACTTTGTCGTCGGCGTGGACATCAACCGCCGGAAGGTCGAGTTACTCACTCGGGGAGAGCTCACCTTCGACGAGCCGGGGCTGGAGGACCTGGTCCGCCGAGCCACCGCTGGCGGCACGCTGCGCTTCTCCCCGACCATCGAGCCCGCCGAGGCGTTCATCATCGCCGTGCCCACCCCGCTGGTCGAAGGCGCGAAGCGCTCGGAGCTGCGCTACGTGGTGCTGGCCGCCGGCTCCGTCGCTTCCGTGCTCAAGCGCGGGGATCTGGTCGTGCTGGAGTCCACGGTCCCGCCGCAGACGACGAGGAAGGTCGTCATTCCGATCCTCGAGACCTCCGGACTGGAGGCCGGGGCGGACTTCCTGGTGGCCCACTGCCCGGAGCGGGCCATCCCGGGACGGACGCTGCACGAGCTCGTCCACAACGACCGGGTCATCGGCGCGATCGACGACCGCTCGGCCGAGGAGACCGTCCGGCTCTACGGGTCCTTTGTCCGGGGCGCGATGCATGTCACCGACACCACCACGGCCGAGATGGTCAAGCTCATGGAGAACACCTCGCGCGACATCAATATCGCCATGGCCAACGAGTTCGCCAAGATCGCCGAAGAGGTCGGGGTGAACGTCTGGGAGGCCATCGACCTGGCCAACCACCACGTCCGGGTGAATATCCTCAAGCCCGGTCCGGGCGTGGGGGGGCACTGCATCGCCGTCGATCCGTGGTTCCTCACCGAGAACAGCATCCAGGGGCAGATCATCAAGACGGCCCGTGAGATCAACGACTCGATGCCCGGCCACGTCGTGGCCCACGCCGAGCGGTTGCTGAAGGGCATCCCCGATCCCGTGGTGGCCGTCCTGGGCTACGCCTACAAGGCGAACGTGGGGGACACGCGGGAGACGCCGGCGGCGCGGGTGGTCCGCCTGGCGCGGGACCGGGGCTGGCTCGTCCGGGTCCACGACCCGCTGGTCCGGGACGCTTGTGAGGTGACGCTGGTCGACCGCGTCGAGGAGTGTATCGAGGGCAGCGACTGCGTGCTGCTGCTCACCGACCACGACGCCTACCGGGCGCTGCAACCGGCGCGGCTGCGGCCGCTGGTCCGCACGCCCAACCTGATCGACACGCGGAACCTGCTGGACCACCCGGCCTGGGAAGAGGCCGGATTCACCGTCGTGTTGTTGGGAGGGGGCCGGCGCCTTCCGCTGCGCCGGGCCCCGGTGCAGGTGCCATGAGGAGCCGCCTGGCCCTGGACACGGCGGCGCGTCCCACGCAGGCGGTGATCCTGGCCGGAGGGCGGGGCACGCGTCTGCGGCCCATCTCCGATCTCAGCCCCAAGCCCATGGTCGAGATCCACGGCAAGCCCTTCATCGAGTACATCATCGAGATGCTGCGGGAGCAGGGGTTCGAGCGGGTGCTGTTCCTGCTGGGCTACCTGCCGGAGGTGGTCCAGGACTACTTCGGAGACGGCCGCCGCTGGGGGCTGCGCATCGACTACTCGGTGACCGCCTTCGAAGACAACACCGGCCGGCGGGTGCAGCTGGCCGCCCCGCTCCTGGACCCGGTGTTCCTGCTCCTGTACTGCGACAACTACTGGCCGATGCAGTTCGACCGGATGTGGCGCCGCTTCACGGCCGCCGGCGCCCCGGCCATGATCACCGTCTACAGTAACCTGGACGGCTACACCCGCAGCAGCGTCCGGGTGGACGCCGACGGCTACGTCGCCGTGTACGACAAGACCTGCACGGCGCCGAACCTCCAGGGGGTGGAGATCAGTTACGCCATCCTGCACAAATCCGTCCTCGACCTCCTCCCCGACGGCAACGTCCTGCTGGAGGAGGAACTGTACCCGCGGCTGGCCGAGCGCCGGGAGTTGCTGGCCTACGTCACCGACCACCGGTACTACAGCGCCGGGGCGCTGCACCGCCTGCCCATCACGGAGGCGTTCTTTGCCAACCGCCCGGCCGTGCTGCTGGACCGGGACGGCGTGCTGAACCGCAAGCAGCCGCCCGCGCACTACGTGCGGTCCTGGGCCGAGTTCGAGTGGCTCCCCGGCGCCAAAGAAGCCCTGCGCCTGCTGAAGGAGGCCAACTACCGGATCATCGTCGTCACCAACCAGGCCGGAATCGCCCGGGGAATGATGACGGAGGAGGACCTGCTGGACATCCACCGGCGGATGGCGGCCGAGGCCCGGGCGGCCGGGGGGAGGATCGACGCGGTGTACTACTGTCCCCACAACTGGGACGAGGGCTGTCGCTGCCGCAAACCCAGGCCGGGCATGCTCTTCGAGGCCCAGCACACCTTCAATCTCAACCTGCGCCGCACACCCTTCATCGGCGACGACGAACGGGACGCCCAGGCGGCGGAGGAGGCCGGCTGTCCCTGGATTCCGGTGACCCCGGATCGCCCGCTGCTGAGCATCGTCCGGGACCTGATCAGGACTCCGGTGGCGGTGTGACGATGGCCACGACGATCAGGCGCGTGCTGGTGACCGGCCACAACGGGTACATCGGCTCCGTCCTGGCGCCGTACCTGATCCGGGCGGGCTACGACGTCGTCGGTCTCGACACCGAGTACTTCGGGGAGTGCACCCTGGTCCCCGACCTCGGGCCGGTGCCCGGGATCCGTAAGGACATCCGCGACCTCACCGCCGCCGACCTGGACGGCTGTGACGCCGTGGTCCACCTGGCCGCGCTGAGCAACGATCCGCTGGGCGACCTGAACAGGGCCTGGACGGAGGAGATCAACCTCGCGGCCTCCGTGCGCCTGGCGCAACTGGCCCGCGCGGCCGGGGTGCGACGGTTCCTGTTCTCGTCGTCGTGCATCATGTACGGGATGTCGGAGGCGGAGGTCGTCGACGAGACCTCACCGCTGGATCCGCGGACCGACTACGCGCGGACGAAGGCCGAAGCCGAACGGGCCATCGCCGCCCTAACCGACGACGACTTCGCCCCGGTCTTTCTGCGCAACGGCACGGTCTACGGATTGTCTCCGCGCATGCGGTTCGACACGGTGCTGAACAACCTGGTGGGCTCCGCCGTGGCCACAGGACGGGTGGTGGTGCACAGCGACGGCAAACCCTGGCGGCCCGTGGTGCACGTCCAGGACGTGGCCCGGCTGTTCGCCGCGGTGCTGGAGGCGCCCGAGGAGGCGGTCCGGGGCCAGGTCTTCAACGCCGGCGCCAACCACCTGAACTACCAGGTCATGGACCTGGCCCGCATCGTGGCCGCCACCGTGCCCGGGGCGCAGCTCGAGGTCGTGGCCCGGCCGGGGGCCGACCAGCGCACCTACCGCGCCGACTTCGGCAAGTTCGCCCGGACCTTCCCCGACTTCCGGTTCCGCTGGACGCCGGAGGACGGGGCGCGGGAACTCTACGAGGCCTTCGCGGCCCTTGGGGTCGGCGAGGAGACCTTCCTGGACAGGCGGTTCACGCGCCTGAAGTGGTTGCGCCACCTGCTGGACAGCGGCCGCCTCGACGGGACGCTCCGGTGGGCGCGGGGGAGGGTGGAGGCCGTCCATGATTGAGGGCGTCAAGGTCATCCCGCTCAGGCAGATCGTCGACGAGCGGGGCAAGATCATGCACATGCTCAAGGCCACCGACCCCCACTTCATCCGCTTCGGGGAGATCTACTTCTCCTGCGCCTGGCCCTCGGTGATCAAGGGGTGGCACATCCACAAGACGATGACGGTGAACAACGCCGTGATTTCTGGGCGGGCCAAGCTGGTGATGTACGACATGCGCGAGAACTCGCCGACCAGGGGCCAGCTCCAGGAGGTCTTCCTGGGCGAGGACAACTACTGCCTGGTGCAGATTCCGCCGGGGGTCGCCAACGGCTACAAGGCCTACGGGGACAAGATGGTGATCCTGGCCAACTGCGCCACCGAGCCCCACGATCCCGACGAGATCATCTACCTCGATCCCTTCACGAAGGAGATCCCCTACGATTGGTCGCTGAAGAACCGGTGACCGCAGCCGACGTCGCCACGGCCCTCCGTCCGGGGACGGGCATCCGCTGCCTGGTGTGCCGGCAGCCGGCGGTGGAGGAGTTCCTGGACCTGGGCACCACCGCGCTGGCCAACCGCTTCCTCACCCGCGACGAGCTGGCGCAGCCCGAGCCGAAGTTTCCGTTGCGGATGGGGTTCTGCCACGGCTGCGGCCACGTGCAGCTCACCGAGCTTGTGCCGCCGCAGCTGATGTTCGAAGACTACCTGTACGTGTCGGCGGCCTCCGACACCTTGAAGGCCCATCTGCTCGAGCTCAGCGACCTCCTGGTGCGGCGGTACCGGCTGACGGCCGAGGATCTCGTCATCGACGTGGGCTGCAACGACGGCACGCTGCTCAGCGGCTTCCGCCGCCACGGGGTGCGGGCGCTGGGCGTGGATCCGGCGCGCAACCTGGCCGAGCTGACGAAGGGGCTGGACATCGAGCGCTACGTGGGCTACTTCGACTCCCGCTCCGCCAGAGAGATCGTCGGGCACTGGGGGCGGGCCCGGGTGATCACGGCCACCAACACCTTCCCGCACATCCAGGACCTCCACGACTTCCTGGAGGCCGTGGAGCTGACCCTGGCCCCCGGCGGCGTGCTGGTCGTCGAGATGCACTACCTGGTGGACCTGCTGGAGCAGTGCGCCTTCGACACCGTCTACCACGAGCACGTCTCCTACTGGGCGCTGACCCCCATGCTGAGGCTGTTCGAGCAGCACGGAATGACGGCGGTGGATGCGGAGCGGCTGCCCCTCCACCACGGCCAGCTGCGGGTCTCCGCGACCCGCCGGGGGGAGGCCCGGCCCCATCCGCGCGTCGGGGAGACGCTGGCCCTGGAGGCCGCCCGGGGCATCGGGACGTTTCAGACCTACCGGCGGTTTGCCGGCGAGGTGCTGCGCATCAGGCGCGAACTGTTGGAGACGATCGACACGCTCCGGAGTCGGGGCGCCCGGATCGCCGGCTACGGCGCTCCGGCCAAGGCCAGCACACTGCTCAGCTTCCTGGGCATCGGCCCGGACCGCCTGGAGTACATCGTCGACCGCAGCCCGCTGAAGCAGGGCCGCTTCACACCCGACTCCCACATCCCCATCGTGGAGCCGGAGCGGCTGCTGGTCGACCAGCCCGACTACGTGCTGCTGCTGGCCTGGAACTTCGCGGAGGAGGTCCTGCAGCAGCAGGCCGTGTACCGCCGCCGCGGGGGGAAGTTCATCATCCCGGTCCCTCAGGTGCGGATCGTATGAGAACCGCGGTGCCGGTGCCGGAGACCCGGACCGTCCGGCCGGACGACCCGGGCGCCCAGATGTACGCGCTGATGAAGCGGCTGTACCCGATCTGCCGCAGCATCACCGGAGAGGGTCTGCGGGAGACGTTGCGGATCATCGGGGAGTACGCGCCGCTGGCCGTGCGCGAGGTGCCGACCGGCACGCGCGTCTTCGACTGGACCATTCCGAAGGAGTGGAACATCACGGGCGCCTCCATCCGGACCGCCGGCGGCGAGACCGTGGTGGATTTCCGCGACTGCAACCTCCACGTGGTGAACTACAGCGTGCCGGTGCAGGGCCGCTTCACCCTGGAGGAGCTGCGGCCGCACCTGCACTCGCTGCCGGAGCACCCGGACTGGATCCCCTATCGCACGGCGTACTACGCCGAGACCTGGGGATTCTGCCTGCAGCATTCGCGCCTGCTGGCCCTGGCCGACGGCGAATACGACGTGCAGATCGACGCCACGCTCCAGGACGGCCACCTCAGCTTCGGCGAGGTCGTGATCCCCGGCCGCCGCGAGGAGGAGGTGCTGATCTCGACGCACGCCTGCCACCCCTCGATGTGCAACGACAACCTCTCCGGCGTGGTCGTGGCCACTTTCCTGGCCCGGCGGCTGGCGGAGGCGCCCCGCGCGTACACCTACCGCGTCCTGTTCGTCCCGGGCATGATCGGAGCGCTGACCTGGCTGGCCCTCAACGAGGACCGGCTGGCGAAGATCAGAGCCGGCCTGGTCCTGGCCTGCCTGGGGGATCCCGGGGGCTTCACCTACAAACGCAGCCGCCGGGGCGACGCCGAGATCGACCGGATCATGGGCCACGTGCTGCGCACCTCCGGGCGGCCGCATCGGATCGTGGGCTTCTCCCCGGACGGCTATGACGAACGCCAGTACAACTCCCCGGGATTCGACCTGCCCGTCGGCGCGCTGTCCCGGACGCCGCACGGGGAGTTCCCAGAGTACCACACCTCGGCCGACAATCTGACCTTTGTCCGCCCTGAGAGCCTGGCCGAGTCGCTGCAGCTGGTGCTGGATGTCCTGGACGTCCTGGAGGCCAACCGCGCCTATCGGAACTTGAATCCCAAAGGGGAGCCCCGGCTCGGCGCGCGGGGGCTCTACCGCTCTATGGGAGGGCGCGTGGAGCGGTCCGCGGGTGAGCTGGCCCTGCTCTGGGTGCTGAACCTCTCCGACGGTCACCACTCCCTGCTGGATGTGGCCGAGCGGTCGGGCCTGCCCTTTTCCGTCGTGAAGTCGGCGGCCGACGCCCTGGTCGGAGCCGGACTGCTGCGGGAGCTGGAGTGTTGACATGCGACTGTCGGGGCGGACCGCCGTCGTCACCGGCGCCAGCAGCGGCGTCGGCCGGGCCATCGCTCTGGCCCTGGCCGCCGAAGGCGCCGCGGTATGCCTGGTCGGGCGACGGGTCGAGGCGCTGGAGGACGTCGCCGCCCAGGCCAGGAGCACCGCGGCCCGCGTCCTCACCTATCCGACCGACCTGGCCGAGGATGCGGAGGTTGCCGCCCTGGCCGACCGGCTGCGGGAGGAGGTGGGCGGGGTGGACCTCCTCGTCCATGGGGCGGGGGAGATCGCCCTGGGGCCCATCGATCAAGCTCCTGTCGAGTTATTCGACCGACAGTACCGGATCAACGTCCGGGCCGCCTATCTGCTCACCCAGGAGCTGCTGCCGCTGCTCCGTTCCCGCCGCGGGCAGGTGGTGTTCCTGAACTCCAGCGCCGGCCTGAGCGGCCGGGCCGGCAGCGCCCAGTACGCCGCGACCAAGCACGCCCTGCGGGCCGTGGCCGACAGCCTGCGGGACGAGGTAAACGCCGACGGCGTCCGGGTGTTGAGCGTGTTCCTGGGCCGCACCGCCACCCCGATGCAGGCCGCGGTGCACCAGGCGGAGGGACGCGCCTTCCACCCCGAGCGGTTGATCCGTCCGGAGGACGTCGCCTCCATCGTCATCAGCGCCCTGGTCCTGCCGCCCAGCGTCGAGGTGACGGATATCACCCTGCGGCCGCTGCAGAAATCCGGGCCGTGACGGAAGCGTCGAGGTCAGGAGCGGACGAAATGGTCTTGGACACAGGCGTCGTTCATCCCGAGGTCGCGTCGGGCGCGCAGAATGCCTTCGACCGGGCGGTCCTGGCCCGCGAGGCCCGGATCGCCGTCATCGGCGTCGGCTACGTGGGGCTCCCCCTGGCCCTGGCCTACGCCGCCGAGGGATTCCGTGTCGTGGGGCTCGACATCGACGCGGGGAAGACGGCCATGCTGAACGCCGGGCACTCCTACGTCGACGACGTTCCCTCAAGCGTCCTCGCCTTGCAGGTGGAGGCGGGGCGGTTTCGCGCCACGGAGGACCCTGCGGCGCTCGAATCGGCGGACGCCATCTTCATCTGCGTACCGACCCCCTGCACCCGGAACAAGGAACCGGACACGTCGCAGATCCGGTCGGCGGCGGAGTGTATCGCCGGCCGCCTCCGGCCGGGGGCCGTGGTCATCCTCCGCAGCACCAGTTACCCGGGGACCACCGAGGAACTGGTACGCCCGATCCTGGAATCCGGCGGGCATCGGGTGGGCGCGGACGTCTTCCTGGCCTTTGCGCCGGAGCGCGTCGATCCCGGGCGCAAGGACTTCACCATTCGCAACACGCCGGTGGTCGTCGGCGGCTGCGACCCCGAGAGCACGCGACGCGCCGCGCTGGTGCTGGGCCAGGTGGCCGACCACATCGTTCCCGTGTCCTCCCCCGCCGCCGCGGAGATGGCCAAGCTCCTGGAGAACGTGTTCCGGAACGTCAACATCGCTCTGGTGAACCAGCTGGCCATGCTCTGCGACCGCATGGGCCTCGATATCTGGGAGATCACCCGGGCGGCGGCGACGAAGCCTTACGGGTTCCTGCCTTTCCAGCCCGGACCCGGCGTGGGCGGGCACTGCATCCCGGTGGATCCTTACTACCTGGCCTGGAAGGCCCGCGAGTACGACTTCCACATGGACTTCATCGAGCTCGCCGCGCGGGTCAACGACGAGATGCCCTACTACGTGGCCACGAAGATCCTCCTGGCCCTGAACGGCCATCAGGTCGGCGGTGCTCCGAAGGTCCTTGTCGTCGGCGTGACCTTCAAGCGCGACATCGCCGACTTCCGGCACTCGCCGGCGATCAAACTGATGGAGATCCTTCGTCGGCGCGGGGCGATCGTAACCTATCACGACCCTTTCGTGCCCGCGCTGACGCTGGACGGGGAGACGCTGGAAAGTGCGCCTCTGACCGAGGACACTTTGGCCGCCGCCGACTGCGTGGTGATTGCGACAGACCACACGAGGTTGGACTACGGCCGAATCGTGCGGAAGGCCCGCCTCGTCTTCGACACGCGCAACGCCACGGCCCGCGTGACCGAGGGCCGGGAGAAGATTCTGAGGATCTGATCGGCGTCCCCCCGGAACCTCTGAGGGAGGTTGTCTCTTGGTGATCGATCAGCTGTCGTCACCTGGCACTCCGCTGCGGACGGTCTCGGCGCTGGAGCGCATCGCGGAGTTCGCCGAGCGGACGGGGCGGTTCGTGGTCCCCCTGCCGGAGCGGGTGTCCTGGAACAAGGACGAGTGGCTGTCGCGGCCCTTCGTCCACCTGCGCGTGGAGCAGGGGAGGGTGTCCGTCCGCGGGCTGAGGGCCTGGTTCGGCGGTCACGTCATCCTCCTGCCGGCCGAGGACGCCGTGGACGGAGTCTTCGCCGCATGGGCGGCAGACGACGACGGGGTCGAGATCCGGAACGACCGGGGCGGGATCTACCCCCTGTACTACTTTGCCGGGGAGAAGGAGTTCGCGGCCTCACCGTTTCTCCTCACCCTGCTGGCCCTGGGGGCGCCGAAGGCGCTCGACGACGAAGCCCTGGCCCTGTTCATCCGCTGGGGCGGGTTCATCGGCGAGCAGACGCCCTTCAGACACATCCGCGCCCTGCCGCCGGACTGCCGGCTGACGTGGCGGCGGGGAGTCCTCCAGGTGACCGGCGGGATGTGGCAGGCGACGCACCGGGAGATCGACCGCTCCGCCGCCATCGACGGGTACATCGACCTCTTCGCCCAGGCCGTCCGGCGCCGATCACCGCGCGGCCCCTTTGACCACCCCCTCAGCGGAGGGCGGGACTCCCGACACATCCTGCTGGAGCTGTTGCGCCAGGGGCACGTTCCCCGGGCCTGTGTCACGATGCGCCACTTCCCGCCGAGGCCGAACACCGACCTCGAGATCGCCTGGGAACTGACCAAGGCGGCGGGCCTTCCCCACCTCTTTGTCGATCACCCGAGGTCCTTCGTCCGGACGGAGATGGAGAAGAATCTCTGGACCGACCTGTGCACGGATGATCACGCCAACTACATCCCCCTGGCCCGCTTCCTCCAGCGGCGCGGAACGACCACGGCCTACGACGGCATCGGTGGCGATGTCCTCTCGGGGGTGCGCGATGAGGACCGGTTGAAGCTGTTCCGGGCCGGCCGCTGTGAGGAACTGGCCGAGCGCATGCTGGATGAAACCCGTGAGCGCGTGCTGGCCGCGGTCCTCCACCCCGACGCCTACCGACGGTTCGGCCGCTCCCTGGCCGTGGGCGCCCTCGCGGCGGAACTGCTCCGGCACGTCCGCCAGCCCAATCCGGTAGGATCCTTCCTCCTGTGGAACCGGCTGCGGCGCAGCTTCGCCCTGATCCCCTACCGGCTCTACTCGTCCGTTCCGGACGTCTTCGCCCCCTATCTTGATCGAGATCTCCTCGACTTCGTCACCTCCCTGCCGGGGGAGATGTTGCTGGGCCGTCAGTTCCACATCGACGTCATCTCTCGGGCCTTTCCCAAGTTCGCGCACCTCCCCTTCGCCGCCGGCTGGGGGTACGGGCCGCCGCGGCGGGATCCCTGGTTCATGCGCCGGTTCACCGGCGCCCTCCTGGCCCGGTTGGCGATGAGGAAGTCGGCGTTCGTGCACCGGGGCTATCTCGCGCCGCGGCTGGCCCGCCGCCTGTGGGAAGGCACGGACGGCGTCCGGCAGTACTTCCCCAGGACCGTCCTTCATCTGCTCCAGCTTGAAGCCGTTTCTGAGGGTGGAAGGTAACTTCTCAGGCTCCGCGCACCAGACCCCCGCGCCGACGCTATCGTCCGCCGCGGCCGCTCGTCCCCGGCGGGGGGCTTCCCCGCTGGAGGACATCGCGGCCTTCGCCGACGCCGTTGGTGCGGGCACTGTCGGCGCGATGCCGGAGCGTCCGTCTCCGGATCCGGACCGCAGCTGGCTGTCCCGACCCTTTGTCCACGTCCGGATCGTCGCCGGCAAGACGGTGGTCCGGGGGGTGCGGGCGTGGTTCGGGGGACACGTCCTTCGCCTGGGGCCCGACGGCGCCGCCGATGGGATTTTCGGGGCGTGGCGCGCCGACGAGAACGGCGTGGAGGTGCGCAACGACCGGTACGGCTGCTATCCGCTGTACTACTTTGCGAATGCGCAGGAGATCGCCGTCTCACCCTTCGTGATGACGCTGCTGGCCTGCGGCGCTCCGCGCGAGCTGGACGACGAAGGCCTGGCCGTCTTCGTGCGGACGATGTTCTTCCTCGGAGAGCACACGCCGTTCAGACACATCCGCGCCCTTCCGCCCGGCTGTCGCCTGCGCTGGTCGGGCGGCGCGCTGCAGGTCTCGGGCGGGATGGTGAACGCGACGGAGCGCACCATTTCCCGGGACGCCGCCATCGATACGTTCATCGACCTGTTTGCCCAGTCCGTCGGGCGCCGCGCGGCCGGTTTGGGCCCTCTGATCGTCCCCCTCAGCGGAGGCAGGGACTCCCGGCACATCCTGTTGGAGCTGCTGCGGCAGGGTCACACCCCCGACTGCTGCATCACGACCCACCAGTTTCCGCCGACTCCCGATCACGATGTGGCGATCGCCTCCGAGGTGGCGCGGACGGCGGGAGTGCGCCACGTGATTGTCCGACTGCCCGTCTTCCCGGTTCGGGGCGAACTGGCCAAGAATCTCTGGCTGGGGTTGGGCACGGAGGAGCACGCCCAGTTCCTGCCCGTCATGCGCGCCATGGCCGCCTACCCT
>JAVKHY010000011.1 GCA_031459765.1 Armatimonadota bacterium
AGGCATGCATATCACCCTTTCGACGGAGTGACGGACGATGCGTGGAGACGACCTGCGGCAGGACATCCTGTTCAGCTCCCTCTCGCCCGAGGCCCGGGTACCCCAGAATCATCCCCTGCGCCCCATCCGCCAGCTGGTGGATCGCATCCTGGCGGCACTGTCGCCGGCGTTTGCCCGGCTCTATGCCCGGACCGGACGGCCTTCGGTGCCGCCCGAGCAGCTGCTGCGCGCCTTGCTGCTGCAGGTGCTCTACACCATCCGCAGCGAGGGCTGCTGTCGGACGAGCACTTCACGGTGGACAGCACGTTGCTGGAGGCCTGGGCCAGCCTGAAGAGCTTCCGGCGCCGGGATCAGGAACGCCCCTCCCCGCCGGACGACCCGGGCAACCCCACGGTGGACTTCCGTGGGGAACGGCGCAGCAACGCCACCCATGCCTCGACCACGGACCCCGAGGCCCGTCTGGCGCGGCGGGGCGACGGGCGAGAAGCACACCTGGCCTACCAGGGCCACGTGCTGATGGAGAACCGCCATGGCCTGGTGGTGGCAGCATGCGTCACCCCAGCCGCGGGCACCACGGAGCGGGAGGCGGCTGTGGCGCTGGTCCAGCAGGTGGCGGGCCGAGGCCGCATTACCCTGGGGGCGGACAAGAGCTACGATACGGCGGCGTTCGTGGCGGCCCTCCGCCGGCTGGAAGTAACCCCGCATGTCGTCCAGCAGACCCGAGGACGAGCCAGCGCGATCGACGCCCGAACCACACGCCATCCCGGCTATGCCGTCAGTCAGCAGAAACGCCACCGGGTGGAAGAGATCTTCGGCTGGCTGAAGACGGTGGGGCTGCTCCGCAAGGTCCGACACCGCGGGAGAGCCAAGGTCCACTGGCTCTTCGTCTTCGCCGCCGCGATCTACAATCTGGTCCGCATGCGCAACCTCGCCGAGGTGGCCGCATGAGGCGGACCACGAAGGGAACACACGGTCAGGAACTGCAGACCACCCCGCAGAGACCGGGGAGCAACCCCGGTCGGCGAGGCATGCCCACACCGCGGAGATAACCGAGGAGGCTGGGATGGCAGCAAGCTCGTGCATCAACATTCGTTCTTCAGCACCCTGTTAGGTACGAATTCCAACCTATTCAGCCTTTGGGCACTTCGCCAACTTGCCTTTGTTTGTACTGCTCTACTGTCTATGGCTACTTTGGCTCCTCTTTCTCCTCTTTAAAGACTCAGGCTCAAGAAGGAAGCGCTGGGAGAGTTTGGCCCTAATCTGCGTGTTCGCGCTGGTCTTCTCAGGCTACTGGACGGTCACTAGCGCGAGTTCATATCCCCGCCAGCTGGGGATCTGGCAGGGCGCGATCGTAAGAGACATTGAAGAGCGGGGCCACGTTGAGTTTGGCCGTCCTCCAGTAGCTTACGAGCAGTTTCCTGCCAGCCACCTGTTTGTGCTTGCACTATTGATGGCTGTATAAGTAATGCCCTAGGGCGGCGCCGTCAAAAAAGGAGCTTGGCATGCCGGAAGAAGCTCTGGAGCAACCGGGGCCGACGTTTGAGGTGGCGCACTTCTTGGCGGGGCGCGCGGTGAATGTCGGTCACATGATTGGGCGTGAAGTTCGGGAGGCGGCCGTACTTGAGATACGCCCAGAGGTGGTCGACGGGATTGAGATCGGGAGCGTAGGGTGGGAAACATTCGACGTGCCAGTGGGCGCGGGCAGCCAGCCACTGGCGGACCTGGCCGTGCCGGTGCGGGCGGGCCCGGTCCCACAGCACGACCACCGGACCCCGGAGGTGGTTGAGGTGGCGGAGCACCTGGAGGATCTGGGGCCCCCGGACATTTTCCCGGGGATAGAGCGCCAGGTAGAGGGTGAAGCGTCGGCGCCGGGGCGACACGCTGAGCACGCCGAGGCCGGAGACTTTCTCGTGGGACCGCGTCCGGATGGGCAACCGCGGGGGTACCCCGCGGAGAGCCCAGGTGCGGCGCAGGACCGGGGCCATCAAGAAGCCCGTTTCGTCCAGGCAGAGCAGCCGGGCACCCAGGCGAGTCAGTTTTTTTTGATCCGTGGCCAGTCGTGCCGCAGCCAGCAGCGGACGCGGCGATCGTCGCGCTCCTTCGCGGTCCGTTGGGGCCGTTGCGGCGTGAGCCCACAGGCGCGCAGGAGGCGTCCAATATGGTCCGGATGATACGCAACGTGGAACCGCTCCCGGATGAGCTGCGCTATCCGCGCACACGTCCACAGCGCGGTGCGGAAGCCGCACGCCTCCGCCCCCTGGAGAATCCAGCGGACCAGGGTGCGGCGCTGCCGCGCGGTCAACTTGGGTGGACGGCCCGGCGCGGGGCGTGCCTGCAATCCGGCACGACCCTTCCGGCGGTAGGCACGCTTCCATCGACGCACCGACCGGCGATCTACCCCCAGGCGCTCCGCGACCTCGTGCGGGAGCAGCCCCTTGTCGAGGAGGGCGATGGCGCGGAGACGGCGGCGTTCCAGTTCCGCGGGACTCCCCTGTGGACGCATGCGCAGCACCTCCACAGCGATTTTAGGACATTACTTATGCAGGAATCAATAGCTTCAACATCAGGTCTGAGTAATATGTTGTCCGTCAGTATGGAACACCTCGCTTGGGGCGTTAGTAGAACGGGTCTCGCCCCCTGGGTCATCGGACAAGCCTACAGATGGGTTCCCATCACCCTCCTCAAATCCCATCTTGACAGATCCCTGCGCAGGCCCCCCAAGGACACAGCCTTGACCTACGCCATCGGGCACATAGTCCTCAGGAAAGAGCCCTGGGTCATTGAACTATACAATGTGACGGACCCGATCGGGCCCTACCCCGCCCACTTCCGTCGTTTTAGAGGCACCATTGAGAAGGCTTTCGCTTCCAGGTGGTGCAGAAAGGTCGTGTGTATTTCCGAGCACGCTAGGAGGACAGTCCTGGAAAATTTGGACTGCTCTGCCTTCGCCCACAAGGTAGAGGTGCTGTCTCCAGCCATCGCCGCGAAGAGCGGCATCAGAGACTACAGCGATAACGGAAAAGTCCGGCTCCTCTTCATGGGCTCGGCCAACATGTTTGGCGAGTTTGCCGTCCGGGGCGGCAGGGAGGTGTTGGAGGCCTTCCGGATCCTGTGTCAGCGTTATCCCAACCTGGAGCTAACGATAAGGTCGGAGGTCCCTCCCGATGTGAAGAGACAGATCGTCAACAATAAGGCCATCAGGCTACTCGACAAGATATTGCCTTTCGAGGAGTTACAACGGGAATGGTCGAAGAGAAATATTTTTCTTTTCCCTGCCTACTATGGTGCATGGCGCATCATCCTTGAGGCGTTCAGCTATGGGTTGCCCGTTATTGCCACCGATGTTCACGACAATTCGGAATACGTGGCCGATGGCCGAACCGGGTTCCTCCTCTCGAGGCCGAGCCATCTACCCGAATACCAGGGGCTCCCCGTGGCGGGTCTCACTGCCGAGTTGAGGAGGGCTACCGCAAAGCCGGACACCAAGCTAGTGGAGGATCTGGTTCAGAGGACGGCCACCCTTATTGAGAACCCAATTCTACGCCGTCAGATGGGCGAAGCGGGCCGCCGGGAGGTAGAGAACGGCAAGCTCTCTCTCCAGCGGCGCAACGAGAAGCTCAAGCGCATCTTCGACGAGGCTATTGGTGCTGACAGGTGATCACCGCTGCCGCACCTGCTAGGACTGAGAGCCCACGATCTCTGACCCCAAGATATCGCCCATTCTTGTGGGCAGGACTGGCTACCGCGACGGCAGCCCTGCTTTCCTTTCCCACCCACTTCGCGCTGGAATACCACCCCGTCCAGTCGATCCATGTCTTCGACAACCTACCTCTCTTTGGCGCTCTCTATTATCTCTGGACTACTCTGCTACTCTCCGTGCTGCTAACCACTAGGGAAGAGCATAGGGCGGTACGGGAAGGGGTAGCCATCGCCGCCCTGTTCACGCTAGTGTTCGTCGGGTTCTGGTCCCTCGTGGGCGGCGGAACGGTGCCCGGAAGAGATACCCCCGTGCAGGCCGCCTCGGTGCGCCACATCGTCGAGGCTGGGCATGTTACGGACGATCTGGCCAACCCAAATCTGTACCTCAACTTTCCCGGCTTGCCCCTCATCCTAACCACCACGATCCGCGTCACGGGGCTAAGCATCCATACAGTGATCACCTTAGTCACAATAATGGCCAACGCCCTCTTCGCCGCTCTTCTGTATCTCCTTGCGATCGGGCTCCTCGGCTCCGTGTATCGGGCGGGGCTTGCAGCCATTCTGATAGTCCTCAGTAGCCCCTACAGTGGGCTAATGTCGGATCTCTACCCAGGCAGCTTTTCCCTGGTGTTGCTGACGCTTCTTTTATGTCTGACACATAAGTTGGAGGGCGAGGGCCGGCAGCGAAGCACGAACACTTTCCTGTTCTTGCTTGGCATCGGTATCCTCGCGCTCGCCATGACTCACATGGTCACCTCATTTGTGTTTGTAGCAGTTGTTGCAGCTTTTTCCGTATTGAAATGGTTGCGTCACCATGGCAAAGGGAGGGGCGCCGGCTTCTCCGTGCTACTTATCGCCGTTGTTATCGTTCTTTCATGGCAATTGTTCTACTCGACTGCCATTCTGAAGAACAGCACTATCCTGGTTAGGAATTCCTTGACATCCATTGATCGCTTCATAGAATACATCGGTACGATCTTCGAGACCCAGCTCGGAGCCAGGGTGCCCGGCTGGGCCACATATACCCAGTATTTCTGGCTCCTGACTGTGTTTGCTCTGGGCACTCTCCTGGGACTAACCAACGTGGCCCGTGTCCGAACCCTCCATCCAAACGACGTCCTTCCCACGGCCGGGGTCGTAGGAACGATAAGCCTCACCTGGGCCGTCACGTTGGGGACGGCCGTTAAGGGAGGCGCCGAGTATTATCGCTTCCTCATGTACGCAGGTATCTTTACCGTGCCTCTCATCATATCGTTGTTCTCAGGCTCAACCCCGACACCCGGAGCGGGATTCACCATTAACCGACGCGGTGGAACTTTAGGATCTATCCTATTGGTCGTCGCTGTTGGCATCCTCTCTCTTCCATCATTCCTCTCTTACAACAAGATCGCTGCCTTCGCGAGGGTCTATCCATTCGAGTTGTCCGCTGGTGAGTTTCTTGAGGCGTCATATGGCGACAAAGAGGGGGTAACGTTGTACTCGGACATAGCGTCGGCACTCGCAATAGCAATCTACAGCGCGCCAAAGGCTACATTCGTGTTCGAAGGAGAAGCGGTGGAGTCGAAGAGCAGCGCGCAGCTCTGGAAGAAAGTGGAAGCTCTGCTCGATAGTTTCGAGAGCCGGGGGATCACAGAGGGCCCGTCTGTGTTCTTGCTTTGTCTGCCGAGGATGCAGGGCACTTATGCCTACTTTTGGCAGATAGACGCCTATGACCCTCACTGGGAGATGGTCGGTCGGAGGATGAGTCAGCAGAGTCTCATCTACAGCAACGGGGACACTCAGGTGTATGCACCATCCCGCTGAGGGGATATTCCCGGTCAGTACACAACCACCCGGTGAGGACCAAGCCGCGGTGAGGGGCCAGGAGAGAGGTCGGACGGCAGAAGAGAGTCCCAAAAGGAAACAAGGCGGGCGACGTTTGTCCTGGGAAGAACTTAGCCAAGCATTCCGCCCGTGTGTCCCCTTCACGGCGCTAAACACCGTCTGGCGATACCTGGACGGCGAGGCGAAGAGCATCCTGGATGTCGGCTGTGGGAGAGGACGCCCCATGGCCTTCCTTAACCGCAATCGTCGCCTTCTTGCTGTTGGTGTCGACGCCTTCTTTCCCTATCTTCAGGAGGCAAGAGCTCTGGGCGTCTATGCCGCCCTTGTGCTGGCGGACGCTCGCAATCTGCCCTTTCGCCCCCAATCCTTCGATGTCGTACTCATGATGGAAGTGTTGGAGCACCTGGACCGGCCTGATGGGGTTGCGCTGTTGGCCGCAGCAGAGGAGATTGCCATCCGGCAGGTCATCATTACGACACCGGTCGGTCACTATGAGCAACACGAATACGATGGCAACCCACTTCAAGAGCACCGACATATCTGGGAACCGGGCCAATTGCGCGCCCTGGGTTATCGGGTGTATGGTCACGGGTTGCGCAATCTGGGCGGACTTTCAGGAGTCCAGTCTCCCCTGCCGCGGGCTCTGCGGCCCCTGGTGGATGTCCTGTGGGTAGCTGCTGGGCTTGTTACACGCCGAAGACCGGATTGGGCAGGAAACGTGGTGGCTGTCAAGAGGCTTGTATGAAGGTGTAAGGTGTGAGTTTCGCACACTCAGGGCCTCTATTGGCGAGATGCGTGCCCCGGCCATCTGTCCGATGCTATGTGACCGAAACCAAAGGAGAAGCGAGTCGCCCAAGTGCGTGGGTTCTGTGGCCGAGGAGTGCAAACAGGAGATGAAGCTGAAGCTCGCCAGATGGAGAGTTGAGTCCCCAATGGACGCCTGCATGCAATTCGGAGGAAGCCGTTAACAGGGCTCAGCCGATGCAGTCGTTCATGTGATGATGCCTTCCACCAAGTTACAAGTCTCCGTCATCATCTGCACGCTGAACGAGGCAGAGAATCTTCCTCACGTGCTTCCCAGGATCCCTGGCTGGGTGGACGAGGTGATCATTGTTGATGGCCGGTCGACCGACGGAACCATTCAGTTGGCCGAGCGGCTCTGCCCCCGGGCTCGCATCCTTATGCAGCCCGGACGGGGCAAGGGCAACGCCCTCCGTTACGGAATCAGTCAGGCCAGCAGCGAAATCGTCGTCACGTTGGACGCGGACGGCGAAATGGACCCAGCTCTCATTGGAGCCTTCGTGGACGCGCTGCGGGCTGGTTACGACTTCGCCAAGGGCTCGCGGCTGGCGTCGGGAAAGCCCAGCCGCATGTCGTCATTTCGCTACCTGGGGAACCGGATACTGACGCTGGCCTTCAATCTCCTTTACAGCACGAAATTTACTGATGTCTGTTCAGGATACAATGCCTTCTGGCGGGAAGCCTTCCTGCGTATCCCACTGACCTACGACGGCTTCCACATGGACCAACAGCTACTAGCTCGAGCCATGAAGAGCGGCCTGCGTATCATCGAAGTCCCCCATCACAGTGAGGGCCGGATTGCCGGGCGCAGCAAGACCATAGGCCTCAAGCAGGGGGTCATCGACCTGTGGGTGCTCGTGAGGGAGCGTCTCTGTGCGTAGCCTCCCTCCTCTCCTCTCAGTGGTCGTGACGACCTACTCCAAAGACCGGCTACCCGATCTCTTCGCGCTCCTGGAGAGCCTTAAGGTCCAGACCTATCCTCATCTGGAGATCCTCTTTGTCGGTGAGGGCTCGGAACAGCTTTGCGAGAAGGTACAGGACTATACTGAACACCACACCATGCCCAACGTCACTGCTCTGTTCAACAGCGGCGAGCCCGGCCTCTCATCGGCGCGCAACATCGGCATCCGCCGCGCCGCCGGCGAGATCATTGCGTTCCTTGACGATGACACACTCGCCTTTCCCGACTGGGCTCATCACACTGTCGCGGCCCTGGCCCGGGAAGCCGTAGCCGGTATCACTGGGCCCGCGCTGCCCCTGTGGGAAGACCCGCAGATGGACTGGTTCCCTGAAGAACTCTACTGGATCCTCTCCTGCACGGGATGGAGCGGCTGGGATCAAGTGCGCGATGTGCGCAATGCCTGGGGGATGAACTGTGCCTTCCGCCGGCAGGTCTTCGAGACAGTCGGACTGTTTCGGACCCAGACGGGCTACCACAAGGGCCTGTTCGCCGAGGACAACGAGTTCTCGCTCCGGGTCCGCCTGCGGACTGGGAAGCGGATCCTCTATGTCCCGCACGCAAGGGTCTGGCACCGAGTTAGGCGTTATCGTCTGAGTTGGTCCTTCATGCGGAAGCGAGCGTACTGGATCGGGCGTTCTCGGCGGCACCTCCTGCAGGTCTTCGCCCCCCACCAAGAGGGTCCGGCCTTTCTGCATCAAGAACACGAACTGCTGCAGCGGATCGTCAGGCGGCGCATCCCGACAGATCTGGCCAATGTCCTGTCGGACCCATCCCGCGCCATGCGTCGTCTTGCCGTCACCGCCTGGGCCCTCCTCTTCGTGGGGCTGGGTTATTACACACCCACCAGGGCAGATGGCGCCCAGCTTCAGCCGACCTGATCCCGGGAGGTCAGAGTCTATGAGGTGTCTTGTGACTGGCTGCGAGGGATTCCTTGGGTCCCATCTCGCGGATCTGCTCGTGGAGAAGGACCTGTCGGTCTGCGGCATGGTTTACGCCGATGCCGCCAGTCTCCGGCACCTCGAGCACCGGATGACGACGCTCTCGTGTGATCTTCGCGATCGGCACCAGGTCCGAGCCATCATCGACCAGACCCGCCCAGAGATGGTCTTCCATCTAGCGGCGCAGAGCTTCGTCAGCGTCTCCTGGGAAGACCCGGAGGAAACGCTGAGGACGAATGTCTTCGGCACCTTCTACCTCCTGGAGAGCCTGAAGGATCTGGGGCTCAATCCCACCACTCTCATCGTGGGATCGAGTTCCATGTACGGCCCCTCGACCCAAGAGGAGATGCCGCTCGGCGAGGACACGGCCTTCCGGCCCACCAGCATATACGCGGTCAGCAAGGCGGCGGAAGACCTCCTGGGGTACTTCTACGGGAAAGTCTACGGCATGCGGATCATTCGCATCCGTCCCTTCAACATGACTGGACCGCGCAAAGTCGGCGATGCTTGCTCGGACTTCGCCAAGGGCATCGCGGAGGTCGAACTGGGAAGGCGGGCTGTGCTCGAGGTGGGGAACCTTGCAACGACCCGAGACTTCACCGATGGACGCGACGCCGCGCGGGCTCTGTGGACTTTGGCAGAGCGGGGTGTCCCTGGCGAGACCTACAATCTGTGCTCCGGCAAAGCCTACACCATGCGGCAGGTGCTGGAACTGCTTATCCGGTTGGCGGGCCGGTCAGTGGATTACCGGATAGACCCCGCCAGATTCCGCCCATTCGACGACCCGATCTACGTCGGAGACAACTCCAAGCTCCGGGCTCTTGGCTGGCAACCCGAGATCCCGTTCGAGCAAACGTTGACCGACATGCTGGACTACTGGCGGACCATACTGCGTGAGGCAGGGACTCCGGTCCCGTCGGGAGATTGAGCCGTGAGTACGGCCACTGATAGCTTCTACGAGCGGCGATTCAACACGGGTGGCCTGGACGAGGAACGCGTGCGACGGTGCCTGAGGATCTTCCAGCGATTCCCCTGCAAGACAGTGCTCGACGTCGGGTGCGCCGATGGGGAGATCACTGCGGCCATCCAGACGGTGACGCGGGCCCGGGAGGCCTACGGTGTGGAGATCGCCGCACCGGCTGTGGCTATGGCCCGCGAGCGCGGGATCAAAGCCGTGCAGATAGATGTGAATCACGCGGACCTTCCATTCGACCGCGAGTTCTTCGACGGCGTCTACTGCGGGGAGATCATCGAGCATCTATTTGATCCCGGCCATCTCCTGCGAGAGATCCGACGCGTCCTGAAGCCAGGTGGCATCTGTGTCCTGACAACGCCGAATCTGGCGGGCTGGCCCAACCGCATCGCGCTCTTCCTGGGCTACCAGCCCTTCCCGACCGCCGTGAGTCCAAACCACGAGTGGGCCGGAAAGCTCCTCTTGAAGAGTGAGGAAGGACAGTGGGGCCACATTCGAGTCTTTACCCTGAGAGCGCTCGAGGAGCTGGTAGCCCTTCATAACCTCAGCATCCTCTCCGTCGAGGGATGCCCCGTGACCATCAACACGCGCCATTGGTCGGCGGGGGTCATCACACGTATCGACCGGTGGCTAGCCAGATTCCCTGCTGTGGCGAATCGTGTGATCCTGGTGCTGAGAAAGCCATGACGCTAGCCGGGAAAGTCGCGATCGTGACCGGTGCCGGGCGGGGAATCGGCAGGGCGATTGCCCTGGCTCTGGCTCGCGAAGGCGCCGATCTGGTTCTGGGATCCCGTACGCTGGCTGAGACGGTTGCTGTTGCCGAGGAGGCCCGGGCAGTTGGTCGGAGGGCTGCGCCACTGAGTGTCGACGTCGCCAACCATCACGACGTGCAGCGGCTGATCGCCACGGCCGTCGGGGAGTTCGGCAGAGTAGACATCCTCGTGAACAACGCTGCGGTCCAGGGCCCCATTGGGCCTCTGTGGCAGAACCCTCCTGACGAGTGGGCGCGCACCATCCAGATCAACCTTGTCGGCGTCTTCTATTGCTGCCATGAGGTGATCCCGGTCATGCGGCGGCAGGGGGGAGGCAAGATCATCAACCTGTCCGGCGGAGGGGCCACGGCGCCTCGGCCGTACTTCTCCGCGTACGCCGCGTCCAAGGCGGCCGTGGTCCGGCTCACGGAAACCCTGGCCGAGGAGCTCAAGGAGGACAACATCCAGGTCAACGCCATCGCCCCGGGCGCGGTCGCCACGCGCATGACCGACGAGATCCTGGCGGCGGGCGACGCCGCGGGCCCGCGCGCGGTCAGCCAGGCGATGGCGACCAAGCGCGACGGCAGCACTCCAGACAACGCCGCTGCCTTGGCCGTCTTCCTGGCCTCGGAGGCATCGGGGCGCCTGACGGGTAAACTGATCAGCGCGGTATGGGACGACTGGCGGTCGTTTCCCGCGCGCCTGGAGCAGATCATGACCACAGACCTTTACACCCTCCGGCGGGTCATCGAGGCGCGGCCATCGCAGGGGTAGCTGTGTGAAGACCGTGGTCACCGGCGGAGCCGGGTTCATCGGCTGTCACCTCGTGCGTCGCCTTCTCGACCAGGGGCGCGAGGTCGTGGTCGCCGACGATTTCTCCCGCGGGGACGCCCGCCGCCTCCGCGAGTTCAGCGTCGATCTAGACCCGCGCCCCGTGGACCTGCGAGACTATCACCAAACGCATGAGGTCATTGCTGGAGCCCAATCGGTCTTTCACCTCGCGGCTCGGGTCGGCAGCGTGGAGTTCCTCCATGGGACCGACCGGGCCGAACTGGTGGCTCTGCAGACCAATCTGGTCATTGACGCCAACGTCTTCAGGGCCTGCCTGGAGCACAACGTACCGACCGTTGTTTATGCATCCAGCGTCTCCGTCTACCCCATCGCTCCCCAGCAGTCCATGGGTGCTGTGTTTGCCGAGGACGATGCCGCGTCCGTTGACCCCGAGGGCGGCTACGGTTGGGCCAAGCTCATGGGTGAGATTCAGTTGCGGTGGATGACGGGGATTCGGAGCGGGATCGCGCGGCTCTTCAGTGTCTACGGCGAGGGCGAGGAGCCTGACGAAACGTCTCATGTCGTTCCGGCGATCATCCGTAAGGTGATCCTGACCCCCCGCGGCGACTTCCCAGTCTGGGGCGACGGCGCCCAGACCAGGGACTTCCTGCACGTGGCCGACGCGGTGGAGGCCTTGATCCGGCTGGAGAGCGCGGCGGCGTTTCCTCCCGTGGTAGTCAACATCGGCTCGGGCGCTGCGGTGTCCGTCAGGGAAGTGGTGGACAAGATTGTGCAGATCTCTGGAAAGGATGTCAGGCCGGTCTTCCTGGGCAGCGGGCATGTCGGGCCTCGAAGCCGGACGGCGGACATTACCAGGATGAAAACCATCTTGCACTGGCAGCCACGGGTGAACCTCGACGACGGGTTGCGGCGCACCTATACGTGGATCGAAGAGCGACTCGTCCAGCCTCTCCAACCGTGAGAGGCTAGTGTGCCACTGCTTCCTCCATCCAACCTCCTCGAGGCCGTGCGCAAGGCGGGGCTGGATCCCGTGGTGGTGGTCGCAGGGTCCAGCTCGGAGCATGCTCCCACTGCGGATCAGGCTCCAATTCGCGAGGACCATCCCTTGCTGCCCGACAGTCCGTACGGGGCGAGCAAGGTAGCGGCGAGTCTCCTGGCTTTGCTGTACCACCGTGCGTACCGGATGAGGGTGATCGTGGTCCGGCCTTTTTTCGTTATTGGGCCCCGGAAGGTGGGCGATGTGTGCTCCGACTTCGCCCGCCAGGTCGTCGCCGTGGAACGGGGGAGGCAGCCGTCCTTGCAGGTGGGGAACGTCGAGGCGGTGCGGGACTTCCTGGATGTGGGGGACGCGGTGCGGGCGCTCTGGCTCCTGGCCCGGAAGGGAGAGCCGGGAGGAATCTACAACCTCTGCTCGGGGA
The DNA here is from genome assembly GCA_031459765.1 of Armatimonadota bacterium. NCBI lineage: Bacteria > Bacillati > Candidatus Sysuimicrobiota > Candidatus Sysuimicrobiia > Candidatus Sysuimicrobiales > Candidatus Kaftiobacteriaceae > Candidatus Kaftiobacterium > Candidatus Kaftiobacterium secundum. The sequence goes on from JAVKHY010000011.1 coordinate 12,159, forward strand.
CGGGCACGAAGGTCCGGGGCGTGCTGGAAATGTTTCTGGCGATGGCTTCGCGGCCTATCCCGGTGGAGCAAGACGCCGGCCGGTTCCGCCTGGTGGACAAGCCGTTTGTCGTGGGGGATAACTCTCGTCTGCGGGCCCTGGGGTGGGCCCCGCAGGTGGCGCTGAGACAGTCGGTGGCAGCGATCCTGGACTACTGGCGCAGCCTGTCGTGAGGTCCTAGGGTAGGCTATGGCCGTCCTCCGCTCGCTGGGTTTGACCACACCGGCCCTTCCGTGGCGCTCTGCCATCTACAGGGATTCCTTCTTCCTGATGACGGCGAACGTGGCGAACGCCGGGTTCGGGTTTCTGTTCTGGACGGCGGCGGCCCGGTTGTACCAGTCGCGGGAGGTGGGGTTCGCGGCGGCGGTCATCTCGGCGGTCGGGCTGCTGGCCATGCTGGCCGTCCTGGGGCTGGATTACGCGCTGGTCCGGTTCCTCCCTCACAGTCCGAATCCGCACGCGATCATCAGCTCGTCGCTGACGATTGCTGCGGCCGGAGGGCTGGTGCTGGCGGCGGTCTTCATCGGAGGCCTGGGGGTCTGGTCGCCCGCGCTGCTTCCGGTACGCGAAAGCCCGGCGCTCGCCGCCGGCGTAGCCGCTGGGGTGGCGCTGACGGCGGTTGCAGGGCTCCTGGCCTCCGTCTACCTGAGCCGGAAGCGGGCGGGGTTCGTGCTGGCGCAGGCGGCGGTGTTCGGCACGGGGAAGGTCGTGGCCGCGGTCATGTTCGCTGTCATGGGGCTGCATGCGGTTGGGCTGGTGGGCGCGTGGGTGGTGGGATCGGGGGCGCTGGCGGCGGTGGGGCTTGGTGTTTTCCTGCCGCGGGCGTTGGATGGGCAGTACCGATTCCGGCCGATGGTGGCGCGAGAGGTCGTCAACGACATGGCGCACTTTGCGTTTGCGAACTATGTCTCCGCGGCGTTGTGGAGCGCGCCGACGTTGCTGCTGCCGATCCTGATCACGAACCTGAAGGGTCCGGAGACGAACGCGTACTATTACGTGGCCAGCAATGTGGGGGGATTGCTGGTGATGATCCCGACGGCCATCGCGATGTCGTTGTTTGCGCACGGGTCGCATGATGCGACGGACCTGGTGCGGCGGGCCGTGGAGGCGGGGAAGGTGTCGCTGGCGCTGCTGGCGCCTGCGCTGGTGGGGGTCTTCCTGCTGGGGGAGAAGGTGCTGTTGATCTTCGGCCGGGCGTACTCGGTGGAAGGGACCAGGCTGCTGTGGGTGCTGGCACTGAGCACACTGCCGCTGACCGTGAACTTCCTCTACTTCAGCGTGCGGCGGGTGCAGCAGCGCATGGCCGGCGTGGTCGCCAGCACGGTGTGGATCCTGGTCGTGACGCTGGGGCTCAGCGTGGTGCTGCTGCCCAGGCTCGGGTTGCCGGGGGCCGGGGTGGCGTGGTTCGCGGCGCAGGCCTCGGTCGCCGCGGTGATCCTGGGGCGGTTTGCCCTCAGCCGGTGAGAGCGGTCTTCCTCGACCGAGACGGGGTGCTGAACCGGGCGCCGGTTCGGGCGGGGCGGCCCCTGTCGGTGCGCGGGCCCGAAGAGGTGGAGCTGCTTCCGGGGGTGCCCGAGGCGTGCAGGAGGCTGCGCGAGGGAGGGTTTGCGCTCATCGTCGTGACCAACCAGCCCGACGTGGCCCGGGGGGCGCTTCGGGTGGAGGCCGTCGAGGCCATCCACGACCTCTTGCGCGCCCGGCTGCCGCTGGATGAGGTGCGGGTCTGCTACCACGACGACGCGGACGGGTGCGACTGCCGCAAGCCGAAGCCCGGGATGCTGCTGGAGGCGGCCCGGGCGCGGGGGATCGACCTGGGCCGCAGCTTCATGGTGGGGGACCGCTGGCGCGATATCGAGGCCGGCCGGCGGGCCGGATGCCGGACGGTGTTCATCGACTACGGCTACGACGAGCCGCGGCCCGAGGGTGCCGACTTTCGGACGGACTCTTTGTTGCAGGCTGCGGAGTGGATCCTTCACGATCGATCATCTTGACTTCGGCATCTAGGTCAGGCGTTCGATCTGCAGCCCGCGGAAACGACGGAAGTCGCGGTCCTCGGTGAGCAACACGCGGACGCCGTGCTCCCGGCAGAGCGCCGCGATCTGCGCGTCGAAGGCCAGGTTGCCCGTGGCGCGCGCTTCGCGAGCGATCTCCCGGAACAGCGGCCAGTACGCTTCGCCGGGAGTCAGGACCAGGAGGCTAGGGCTGGCGAGTAGGGCCTCAAGGGCGCTGAGCGCTTCTTCCAGGGGAGAGGGTGGTCTCAGCACCCGCGGATGCGTGACGACGCGGACAAATTCGCCCAGGCAGAAGATCGGCAGGCCCCATGAGGACGGTCCCTCGGCCAGTTCCGTCAAGCGCCGGAGCGCTGCCGCATGCAGCGGGAGTTCCTCTCGATGAGCATAGATGAGGATGTTGGTATCGACCGCGATCAGCGGCGCCCCTCCATCGCTTCCAGGAGTGCGTCACGGTCGGCGATGTCCACAGCAGGGGGGGCTTCCCCGCGGCGAACCGGCCACTGCAGCCGGTAGGTCCGACGGTGCCCACGCCGGGACAGGAAGATTCTCAGCGCTTCTTCGAGCAAAGAGGTGAGGGTGCGGCCTTCCCGGGCGGCCCGCTTCTTCGCCTCCCGGATCAGGCTGTCGTCGAGATTGAGCGTGGTGCGCACGATTCCCTCCGGCTCCGGTGTGTAGGCACATACGAGCATATCATTTCATGCATAGGTCTGCAAGCTGCGGACGGGAATGCGAAGATACATATCATCAGCGCGGACAGGCACCTCGATGTGATCGAGGGCATTACGCGCGTCGATCCTCAGGAGGCGGTAGAGCGGAAGCGCTGACCGCAGCCTCTCTGGCCCTGGTTGTCGCCGGCCTGGTTCTCCTCCCTGCGGCGCCCGCACAGACGGCGGAGGGGGGCGAGCTGGCGTACGTGCCGCTGGAGCACCGGTCGTACCGGGTGCTCGAGCGGATGGCGGCGCTGGGGCTGGTGCCGCTGCGCGCGATCTCGGCGCGGCCGATCACCCGCGAGGAGGCGCGCAGGCTCGTCGAGGAGGCCTGGCTCAGCCTCCCGCGGATGTCGCCGGAGGTCGCGCGACTTGTCCGGGACGATCTGGAGGCGCTGCGGCGGGAGTTCGCCGCATCTCCGGCGGTCGAGGCGCGGATCGGCGTCGGCAACTCCTCCTCTCTGGCCGCCCACTATCCCCTGGGCGGTGTCCTCTTCAGCGGGCGGCTGGCCACGGACAGCCCGGCCGGCGTACCGAGGTCGGAACTGTATGCGTCGTTCCGGCTGGGTTCGGTCGAGATGCAGCTGGGCCGGGCTTCGGTCTTCTGGGGGCCGAGCCTTCGGACCGGCCTGCTGCTCTCGGATGCCGCCGGGACCCTTCCGCTGTTCCGGCTGACGGCGGATCTGCCGCGGGCCCGGCTGACGAAGGTCCTGGCCTGGCTGGAGCGATCCGGTGGGACGCCCGCCGGCGACGTGGCGTTCTTCGCGACGCGGCTGGATTACGACCTCAGCCCGGCATTCCGGCTGGGGTTCAGCGAAGCCGTCGTCACCCCCTGGGGCGGGCCCCTGACCTTCTACCATCTGCTGCAGCCCATCCCCGTGCTCTCAGGGGTCATCGCCTCCTACGACCTGCACGACGCCCTGGGGCAGAGCCGGAATATGTCGGTGGCGGTGGACTTCGACTGGGTGCCCCGGGTGGGCGTCCGGCTCTACGGGGTCGGCTACATCGACGACGCGCCGGAGCGCATCGCCGAGCGGCGGGCCCGGGTCGGCCTCCTGGGCGGGGTCTCCCTGGCGGACCCCTTCAGGAACGGACGGACGAGCCTGCGCCTCGAGTACTCGGCCGTCACCAACGGGACGTACAGTTACGCCCTCGGTCTGGAGCACGCCTATCGCGGACGAAGCCTGGGGCACTGGCTGGGGCCGGACGGCGACGACGTCTACCTGGAACTGACGCACAGGCTGAATCCGGCCACGGACCTGCTGGTCTCCTTCGCCTCCAGCCGGCACGGCGAAGGGCGGATCGGTCAGAGCCCGCCCCCGCCGGAGGCGTGGTTCCTCTCCGGCGTCGTCGAGCACCGTCAGACGCTCGGCCTGCAGCTGCAGAAGCGATACGGTCCGTCCCTGGAGATGAAGTACCGCGCGGAACTGTCCCGCGTGGCCAACCGCGGCAACCGCTCCGGCGAGGAGGCCTGGGAGGGGCTGCTCGGGGTGGAGTTCACGTACCGGTGGCCGGCCGCCGCGGCCCCGTCGTCGCCCGCGTCGGCGCCCGGCCGGCCGCTGTCCGTTGACGCGCCGGCGACCTCGATTCAACTGCGCAGCTGGTCGGCCGCGACGGCATCGCGGGGGCCGCTGGCCGGTCCTCCGTCCAGTAGAGGATACGCGGGCCTGACCGTTCGCCGGCCGCTCGGCACCTTTGCGCTGACGTTCGATTACGACGGGGCCGAGGGGGAGGCGTTCTGGTCGGCCGAGGTCCACTACCCGGTTGCCCGGTTCCGGGACGGCGCGGTGTCGGTCTTCGCGGGGTGGGGCGGCCTGACGAGCGGAACCGTCGCCGCCTCCGGCCCCCGGCTGGGCGCGGCGTTTGACTACCGACTGGCCTTCGGGGATCGCACAACACCGCTCTACGTCAGCGGCTCGCTGTCCTCGCCGCTGCTGCGCGGGATCTGGGCGCCGCGCGAGGGCGGGGCGCCCTTCTACCTGTGGACGTACTACGCGGGCCTGGGTTGGCGCGCCGGGCGGTTCAACCTCGAGGCGGGCTATCGGGGCGCCGTGGCCGAGCGGCGCGTGGGAACGCCCGAACTGACGGTGATGCGGTGGGACGGCTACTACGTGTCGCTGCAGTACGGGATTCGGTAGCTTCCGGCTCCGGTCAGGGGACCAGCACGAAGCCGGCCGTGACAAAGTGCCGGTCGAAGCCGAAGGCCTGCGTGATGCCCGTCCGCCGCATCGCCGCAAAGCTCACCGCGTCCGTGGACGAGAAATCCTGGTCGCTGTATTGACGCAGAAGGTCCCGAGCGTCCCCTTCCAGATCCGCGTCGGCGGAGATCAGGGCCAAGCGGGGAGTCCACTGCAGCCGCTCCAGCAGCGCCCAGGCGACAGGGAATCCCACGGCGCGGCGCAGGAACGTGTAGCTTTCGGCGATCACCAGGTTCGTCGCCACGACGCGGCGGAACCGGCGGAGGATATCCGGCCAGGCGGCAATCGCCCGGCCATGGTGCGTGTCGTCCCGGGACACCAGCGCGATCCAGCCGCCGGTGTCCACGAAGATCTCAGCGCCTGCGGCCTTGTGGACTCCGCGCTTGGGTGAGGTAGGCATCGTGTCGCTCGGCTCCGTCTCTCGGGCCGCCGGAGGCGGCCAGAGTGGGCAGTTCCATGAGCGGATCGTGTTCAGGAGGCAGGGCTTCCCGGATCACGCGGTCCGCCCCGTCGCGAAGCAGGCGGGCCACCGAGACGCGGCGGCGGCGGGCGATCTCGCGGAGCACCCGGTGCTGATGCTCCTCCAGGTAGACTTGGACAGGCTTCTTCCTTGGCGACATAATCGCGCCCCTATGGATGCTACGTCAAATCATTGGATATTACAAAACGTGCCAGCACACTTCGCGGCCTGCCGGCGCCCCCGTGGTCTGCCGTAATCTGCTGCGCAGGAAAGCCCGGACCGCCCTGACCGTCGCCGCCGTGGCCCTGAGCATCGGGGCGACGGTGGCGCTGCTGGGGATCAGCACCGGGCTGGTGCGGCAGGTGGCCGCGGTGGTGTCGGAAGCGGGCAGCGAGCTCACGGTCGTGCAGCGCATCCCCAAGGGGCTGACCTTCGGCTACGTCGGCACGCTGCCCGAGGCGATGGTCGCGGAGCTGGCGGCGACGGAAGGCATTGCGCGGGTCGGCCCGGTGCTGTTCATCCCCGGCGCGCTGACGCGCGACGTCATCTTCCTCATCTACGGGGTCGAGCCCGGCGGACTCGAGTTGCGCCGGGCGCGGCTGCTGGTCGGCCGCACGCTGCGCGAGGACGACGGATCCGCCGTCCTCCTGGGGGCCCGGGCGGCGGAGGGGATGGGCAAGGGGGTAGGGGACAGCCTGGAGATCGCCGGCAAGACGCTGCCGATCGTCGGCATCTACCGGACGGGCGTCAACCTGGAGGACGGCGGGGCGATGATGAGCCTGCGCGGGGCGCAGGAAACCTTCGGCGCGCTGGGGCGGGTCTCGCTCATCAAGGTGAAGGCGGCCGATCGCGCCCGGGTGGAGGCGCTGCGGGCGGCCATCGAGCGCCGCTATCCCGAGGCCTCGGTCCTGACCTCGGAGGAGTTTGCCGCCGACCGCCTCAACCTGGAGGCGGCGGTGCAGGCCGGGTGGGCCGTCTCCCTCATCGCCGTCCTGCTGAGCGTCTTCGCCGTGGCCAACACCATGGCGATGAGCGTCCTGGAGCGCGCCCGGGAGATCGGGATCCTCAAAGCCGTGGGATGGGGCCGCGGCCGGATCGTCCTGCTGTTCTTCGGTGAGTCGCTGGCTCAAAGCGCCGCCGGCGGACTGGCCGGGGTGGGCCTGGGGCTGGCGGCGCTGCGCCTGCTGAGCAAGACCTACCTCACCCTGCCTCTCCCCACCGCGGCCAGCCCTGCGCTGCTGGCGGGAGCCCTGGCGCTCGCCCTGGCCGTGGGGGCCGTCGGCGGACTGCTGCCGTCCTGGCGCGCGGCGCGGCTCGATCCCGTGCAGGCGATCCGCCAGCTCTGAACTGGGGTTCTGGGGGAGGTAGCCCTGCGGGGCTATACTGATGCCGAATCCGCTCGTCGTCCTCCGCCGGGTCACGAAAATCTATCCCCGCGGCATCGTGGCGCTGCAGGAGGTGGACCTCGAGATCGGCCGCGGGGAGTTCGTGGCGATCGTCGGGCCCTCGGGCAGCGGAAAGTCCACGCTGCTGCACCTGGTGGGCGGGCTGGACCGGCCGTCCTCGGGGGAGATCCGGGTCGGCGGCATGGTCCTGAACGGGCAGCGCGACCTCACCCTGTTCAGGCGGCGGATGGTGGGGTTCGTCTTCCAGTCGCACCATCTGATCCCCGTGCTCACGGCTCTGGAGAACGTCGAGCTGCCGATGGTCGCCCTGCGTCTGCCGCCGGGGATCCGGCGGGAGCGGGCCGCCCACCTCCTGGCCCGCGTCGGGTTGAGCCACCGGATGGCCCATCTACCCGGCGACCTCTCCGGCGGAGAGTGCCAGCGCGTGGCCGTGGCCCGGGCCCTGGCCAACGACCCCGCCCTGCTCCTGGCCGACGAGCCCACCGGAGAACTGGACAGCGAGACCGGCCGGGCCGTGGTCGCGCTGCTGGAGGAACTGAACCGGGAGGGGCGCACCGTCCTCCTCGTCACCCACAACCCGCAGGTGGCCGCCGCCGCGCGCCGGGAAATCGAGTTGCGCGACGGGCGCATCGCGCGCGACGTGAAGAAGGAGGCGGCCCGTTTCGGGCCGGGTCTGCGTGTCTAGCGCCCGCCGACCGCGAGGAGCTCGATCCGGTCGTCGTGCAGGGTGAGGCGGCGGATGCGCAGATCCAGCGGGTACCGGGAGAGATCGAGGACGGGATTGACCTTCAGGAGTTCCCGCTCCACCGTTGACTCCGGGACCGCGCCGCCGGCGACGGTCATCGCGGTCACGGCGACCCGCACGATCCGCTCCCGTTCCACGATGACCCGGCCGCGCGCCTCGGTCGGGTAGAGCCGGTCGTCCCGCCGCACCGTCGCCGTGATCGTGAACTCTCCGGCGTGGAAGCGGATCCGCGGCTCGATGATCGCGGAGGAGATCCGGGCCAGGGCCTGGGCCATCGCCGCGGCGGTGCTCCCGGCGACGAGGGTCGCGCCGCCGACCCGGCGCACCCGCGCCTGCTGCTGCGCCAGCGCCGGCGCCTCCAGGGCGAGGTCGGAGGCCTGGAGCAGGAACTGACCCTCGATGCCGCGCAGAAAGACGGGACGGCCGCCGACGGTCAGGCTGTCCAGCACCAGGAGATCGCCGGTCACGCGGGCGCCGGTCACAGAGACGGTGAAGACCGAGGGCGGATCGAAGTAGCGGAGCAGCAGCGCCCGAACGAGCTGGGCCGCGGCGTCGTCGGAGAGGGGTTGCGACCGCCCGGTGGAAGACGCCGCGGCAACCAGCAGGAGCAGGAAGAGCCCGCCGATCAGCGCCGCCGGCCTGACCTTCATATTTCCCCCAGGCGGAGGGCGCCTCAATGGTTTCAGACCTTTCACGTCGAGGTGGATGATGATCCGATCAGCAACGGTCCTCGCCCTGACCATTTTTCTCATGGCCGTGACGGTTTCCCCTGCCGCGGCCCAGTACGCCGCCTCGGGGGGGAAGAACGCCATCCTGGGGATCTACCTGACCGCCGGCCGGATGGTGACCCTGGCTCCCTGGACGACCCTGACCCTCGGGGCGACCTATTCGGAGACCCTGGGCACCGAGCCGCTGGTCTCGCTGGGGTACTCCCGCCCGCTGTCGCCGGGTTGGCACATCGCGTTTGTCGCGTCCTCCGGCGGGATCGGAGGAGACTACCGGGTGGACCGCCTCCCGGAGATCAGCCTCTCCCGGGGGGCCCGGCTTCCCGGCACCGGTCTCTCCTACGGTCTGGAACTGGGGGTGGGAAACTACACCGTCCGGCCGAACGGCCTGACCGGCTACCGACTCCACGCCGCGGCCCGGCTCAGCACGCCGGCCTATCCCCTGGGACGCTTCGCCAGCACGGCCGTCGAGATCGGCTACCGGCAGTTCGCCTACACCGCCGCCGCTCACGGCGCCGGATGGGGAACGGCCCGCCTCACGATCACGCCGGCCCCGCCCCTCTCGCTGACCTTTTCCTACCTGCGGCAGATCCCGTCCGGCTCGAGCCCGCTGCTGTTCGACGCGATGGGAGAGGAGAGCACGCTGAGCGGCAGCGTGTCCTTCCGGGTGCTGCCGGCGGTGACCCTCAGCCACACCCAGGCCTACAGCTACCTCAGCGGGGCCGTCGTCGACCGCATCTACGGGCTGTCCGTGACGGTGCCGCGAGGCCCCACGATTTCGGTGAGCTGGGACACGGTGGATCAGACCGGATCGCTCTCCTTCTCCTGGTAGGCGTGTTAAGGCATCGGTACTCAACAACAAAGAGGGACTGCGCGACCGCGTCGCGAACGCCTCACAACGGCGGGTCTGTCTTCAGCGGGTCTGTCCTTATCCGAAGGCACAGCAGTCATTCGAGGCGTCTATGGACTCTTTCAATGTCGCGGCCTCGCTGCAGTGGTTTGCCGTACACACGAAGCCCCGCGAGGAGGGGCGCGCGGCCCGGCTCCTGGGTCTCAAGGGCATCACGACCTTCCTGCCCCGCCTGCTGGTGAGCCACCGCCACGGCTCCCGCCGCTGGCAGGCCGCCGAGCCGCTGTTCCCCGGGTATCTCTTCGCCAGATTCCTCTCCGACGCCCAGGTCCTCTCCGTCGTCCGCTGGACGCCCGGAGTGAAGTACGTGCTGGGCGACGGCAGGAGTCCGGCGCCGGTGCCCGAGGACGTCGTCGCCTACCTGCAGGCTCGGGCCGGCGAAAGCGGAGTCATCGTCCCTCAAATGCGGTTTCGTCCGGGAATGCGCGTGCGCATCCGCGCCGGGCCTCTCGAGTTCCTGGAAGGGATCATCGATCGCCCCGTCCCGGGCCGTCAGCGCGTCCGCGTGCTGCTCGAACTGCTGCGGACCGTCGTGTCGGTGGAGGTGGACGTCGACGATCTGGAAGAGGTCTGAGATTTTCGCCGTTCCCCGCGCGGGGATCAGCGACCCGCGAGGGGGATGTCGCGGACGATGGCATATAATGATGGGGACTGTATCCGGCGCGCCGGGTGGTCGGGCCTGATCGTCCACCCGGCGCGGCGAAGAGACCTGAGCTCACTCAGGTCGGAGAGATCCGAGCGGGACGGTTCGGCGTGCGCAGCCTCAGGCGGATGGTGCTCTCTCTGGCGGTCTTCGCCTGCGTCTCATTGTTCCCGGCGCGCGTGCAGTCCCGCAGCGACCCCGCGCCGCCCTCCTTCGAGGAGATCATCTTCAACCTGAAGGCCGCCAACACCGGGCTGGACACCTTCGAGGCGGAGCAGGTCATCGAGGTGCGGCTGTGGCTGCTGCGCTTCCGCGTCCTGACCACGGTGTACGCCGCGCGGCCGGGCCGCTACCGCATCGTCGTGCGCGAGGCGCCGCGGTTCCTGCGTCCGCTGGGCACCGTCTTCCAGCACCTGGGCAGCCCCGACGACCTGCTGGCCCTCTATACGCCCGAGGCGATCGCCTACACCGACGACGGCGAGCGCCGGCTGCTGCGCGTGGCCGTCGTCCGAGGGTCCCGTCCGGCGAACCCGCCGGCGGGGGAGATGGTGGTCGATCCGGTGCGCTGGCTGGTGGAACGCCTGCGGCTGCGCTACGACTGGGGCGACGTCTTCGCCGAGTACGTCTACGGCCGGATCGAGGGCTACTGGCTGCCGCTGCAGGTGCCGGTGCGCATCCCGCGCTACGGGATCGAGGCGGTGGCCACCTTCCGGAACTACCGCCTCAACGTGCCCATCCCCGACGCCGTCTTCACCTCCGCCCTGCCCTGAAGGTCCCCGCGACCTGATCCCACCGGAGACCCGATCGCGCGGTCCCTTAGAATCGGAGATCTCTGAGCAGCGGGATCAGGATGGCGGTCAGGATGAGGGCGAGGAGCCAGGAGAACTGCGTGTCCATCCGCCGGTGCCGCGCGCCCAGGTTGGCGCGCAGACCCGACAGCTCCGAGCTGACCTCCGCGCGCAGGGCGGCCAGTTCGCGCTCGACGCCGGCCAGGCGTGCGTTGATCTGCTCGTAGGCTCCTTCGAGCCGTGCCATCCTGACCTCGAGCGCGTCGAGCGCCATGGCTGCGGAAGGTCACCCGTGTCCCACGATAGCACAGATCGGTGGGGGGCCGCTCTGCCGCCCAGAGGTCAGCCGGGGAGCCGCCGGACCGCCGCGCACCGGCCGGGCGGGGGGATGCTAGACTTGAACGGGAACAACGATGGCTCCCCGGATGGCCGTCCCCGTCGAACTCGGCAGCGTGACCGACAGCCGGTTCTGGATCGTCTGGTCCGACGGCCACCGCTCGACCTACACCTGGCAGCGCCTGCGCCTGGCCTGCCCCTGTGCGCGCTGCAAGGGTGAGTGGGGCGAGCGGCCGGATGGGCCCACCGAGGCCCAGATCCCGGCGACGATCCGGGCGATGCGCATCAGCCGGGTCGGGGCCTACGCCCTGCGCTTCTCGTGGATGGACGGTCACGACACCGGGCTGTATCCCTTCCCCCTGCTGCGCCACGAGCTCTGCGAGTGCGAGGAGTGCACCGCCCGGCGCGCCGGCGCCTCGCGCCCCGATTGAGGCCCGCGCGCCCGTCGCTGGCCGCCGGCGACGGCGCTGTGTTAGCATGAGGGGTGACATCGCCCGAGGAGACCGCCCGTGTTCCGACGCGACGCCCAGCCCACGCCCGAGCAGGTGCGCGAGGCCCTGAAAGACGTCCAGGATCCCGAACTGCGCCGCAGCATCGTCGAGCTGGATATGGTCAAAGCGGTGGCCGTCACCGACGGCCGGGTGCGGGTGGAGGCCCTGCTGACCATCGGCGGCTGCCCCCTGCGCGAGACGATCGTCGAGTCCATTCGGGCCCGGGTGGCCGCCCTGCCCGGCGTGCGGGACGTCGAGGTGCACCTGGGCGTGATGAGCCAGGAGCAGCGCCAGGCCCTGATCGCCAAACTGCAGGGCGGGGCGGCGGCGGCGGGGCCGGGCTCGTTTCTGGGTCCCGACTCGCCGACCCGCGTCATCGCCGTGGCCAGCGGCAAGGGCGGGGTGGGGAAATCCACCGTCACCGTGAACCTGGCCGCGGCGCTGCGGGAGCTGGGGAGCACGGTGGGCATCCTCGACGCCGACGTCTACGGCTTCAGCATCCCGAAGATGCTGGGCGTGCACGGCCGGCCCACGCTGATCGACCAGATGATCATCCCCCTGGAGAAGGACGGCATCCGGGTCATCTCCATGGGCTTTTTGCTGCCCGACGAGGACCAGGCCGTCATCTGGCGCGGGCCGCTGCTGCACAAGACCCTGACCACCTTCATCGGTGAGGTGCACTGGGGCGGCGACCTGGACTACCTGCTCATCGACCTCCCGCCCGGCACCGGCGACGTCTCCATCACCATCGCCCAGACGCTGCCCCAGGCCTTCATGGTGCTGGTGACGACGCCCCAGGAGGCGGCCGCGCAGGTGGCGCGGCGGGCGGCGAGGATGGCGGAGAAGGTGAACATGGAGGTCGTGGGCGTCGTGGAGAACATGTCTTTCTTCCAGCCCGCCCCCGATGCTCCCCCGATCTATGTCTTCGGCCGCGGCGGCGGCGCACAACTCGCCCGGGAACTGGGCGTGCCGCTGCTCGGTGAGATCCCGCTGGATCCGGCCGTGCGCGAGGGCGGCGACACCGGCCGCCCCATCGTGCTGGCCCGACCCCGCTCTCCGGCGGCGGCGGCCTTCCGGGCCGCGGCCGAGAAACTGCGCAACGCCGTCCCGGTCCCCGCCCGGGCGTAGGAGGCAACAAGCGATGGCGACCGTGGCACCGCAGGTGTACCGCAACTACGTCAACGGGAAGTGGACCGACGCCCGCAGCGGGCAGACGATGACCTCGATCAACCCGGCCACCGGCGAGACGCTGGGCCTGGTGCCCCGCTCGGGACCCGAGGACGTCGCCGAGGCGGTGGCCGCAGCGAAGGCGGCCTTCGAGAAGTGGCGCAAGGTGCCGGCGCCGCGGCGGGCGGAGATCCTCTTCCGCGCCGCGGAAGAGCTGGTCCGGCGGAAGGAAGAGTTGGCCCGGCTGATGACCCAGGAGATGGGCAAGGTCCTGGCCGAGACCCGCGGCGACGTGCAGGAAGCGATCGACATGACCTACTTTATTGCCGGGGAAGGCCGGCGGCTGCACGGCTACACCACCCCGAGCGAGATGCCGAACAAGGCCGCCTACTGCATCCGCGTCCCGGTGGGGGTGGTGGGGGTGATCACCCCCTGGAACTTCCCGATGGCCATCCCCTCCTGGAAGATCGTCCCGGCGCTGCTGTGCGGCAACACCGTGGTCTTCAAGCCGGCCACCTACACGCCGCTGGTGGGGATCCGCTTCGCCCAGATCCTCAACGAGGCCGGGCTGCCCCCCGGCGTGCTCAACGTCGTCACCGGCAGCGGGGCCACCGTCGGCGACGCCATCGTCGAGCACCCGGACGTGGCCATCATCTCCTTCACCGGCTCCACCGCCACCGGGCTGGCCATGGCCGAGAAGTGCGCGCGGCTGGGCAAGCGCATCTCGCTGGAGATGGGCGGGAAGAACGCGGCGATCGTCATGGAGGACGCCGACTTGGACCTGGCCACCGACGCGCTGATCTGGAGCGCCTTCGGCACCACCGGCCAGCGCTGCACCGCCTGCAGCCGGATCATCGTCCAGCGGGGGGTCCGCAAGGAGCTCACGGACCGACTCGTCGCGCGCGCGCGGGCGCTGCGCCTGGGCGACGGGCTGGAGCCGACCACCGACGTGGGGCCGGTGGTCAGCGACACGCAGCTGGAGACCATCCACGGCTACGTCGAGGTGGGACAGCGGGAAGGGGCCCGGCTGCTCACCGGCGGCCGGCGCGTCACCGACGGGGCGCTGGCGCGGGGCTTCTTCTACGCCCCGACCATCTTCGACAACGTGCGGCCCGGCATGCGCATCGAGCAGGAGGAGATCTTCGGGCCGGTCACCGACCTGATCGAGGCCGCGGACCTGGAGGAGGCGGTGCGCATCCTGAACGGCGTGCAGTACGGGCTGTCCGCCTCCATCTTCACCCGCGACGTGAACACGGCGATGCGCGCCGTGGACGACATCTTCACCGGCATCGTCTACGTGAACCACGGGACGATCGGCGCCGAGGTGCACCTGCCCTTCGGCGGCACCAAGCACACCGGCAACGGCCACCGCGAGGGCGGCAGCCAGGTCCTGGACGTCTTCTCCGAGTGGAAGGCCGTCTACATCGACTACAGCGGAAAACTGCAGCGGGCGCAGATCGACAGGGACTGATCCCCGGCGGGCGCGGGGCTCCCGCGCCCGCCGCCGATTCCCGGTGCGACTGCTCGCCGCGCTCGTGATCTTCGGCTCCGTTGCCGTCGGGGGTGCCGCCGCCCCCGTCGCCGGCGCCGCGGCGCGGCCGGCGCCGGATGTCTTCGAACTGCAGGCCGCGGAGGTCGTCGTCAGCGGCGGCGGCCGCCTCATCGAGGCCCGCGGCGACGTCCGGGCCACCGACGGGAGGACCACCGTCCGCGCGGGGGCGGCGCGCTACAGCGCGGCGGAGCGCCGCGTCCACCTGAGCGGCGGCGTGGCCGTCGTCGGTCCGGAAGGGTCGCTGCGCGCGGCGACGGTGATCCTCGCGCTGGATGCGGACCGCCGGATCGGAGCGGTAGACGCCGTCGGCGGCGCGGAGCTGATCACCGGCGGGCGCGTGCTGCGGGCCGACCGCATCCGCTACGCCGTGGGGAGCGCGGAGGTCACCGCCACCGGGAACGTCACCGCACTCCTCCCGCCGGATCTCTCCGCCGCAGGACGGCGGCTCGCGCTCCGCCGCGGGGTGGCCACCCTCACCGGCCAGGCGAGGCTGCGGCACCGCGACGGCGTCCTGGAGGCGGACACCCTGGAGGTGTCCGAGGCCGACCAGGTGGCGCAGCTGCGGGGCAACGTCCGCAGCCGGTGGCAGGAGGTCTCCATCACAGCGCAGGCGGCCACGCTCTATCACCGGGAGCGGCGGGCCGTCTTCCGCGATCGGGTCACCGTCACCTCCCCCGGACGGACGCTGCGGACCGCGCTGCTGACCGTCTACTACGCGCAGCGGCGGATCGTCGCCGAAGGGGAGACGACGATCCGGCTGGAGGAGGAGGGCCCACCGTGAAGGCCATGGTCTACACCGCGCACGGCGGACCGGAGGTGATCGAGGCCCGGGAGGTGCCCGAGCCCGCCGTGGGGCCCAACGACGTGCTGGTCCGCGTCCGGGCCGTGGCGCTCAACCACCTGGATCTGTGGCTGCGCCGGGGCCTCCCGCGCCTGCGGCTGACCTTCCCGCACATCGCCGGCGCCGACGCCTCCGGGGTCGTGGTCCGCACCGGCAGCGCGGTGAGGACGGTGGAGGAAGGGCAGGAGGTCGTGATCGCCCCCGGCATCAGCTGCGGCGTCTGCCGGGCCTGTTTGGCCGGCGAGGACAACCTTTGTCCCCGCTACTCCATCCTGGGCGAGCACCGCCCCGGGGCCCTCGCCGAGTTTGTGGCCGTGCCCGAGGCCAACATCCTGCCCAAGCCCCCGGGGCTGACCTTCGAGGAAGCCGCCGCCGTCCCCCTGGTCTTCCTCACGGCGTGGAACATGCTGGTCACCAACGCCCGCGTGGGGTTCACCGACACCGTCCTGTTGTGGGGTGCCGGCAGCGGCGTGGGCAGCGCCGGGCTGCAGATCGTCAAATGGTTCGGGGCGCGGGTCATCGCCGTCGTCGGCGCGGCGTGGAAGGTGGAGCGGGCCCGGCAGCTGGGCGCCGACGAGGTGATCGACCACCGCCGGCAGGACGTCCTCGAGGAGGTCCGCCGGCTCACCGCCGGCCGCGGGGTCGAGGTCGTCTTCGACCATGTGGGGGCGGCGACGTGGGAGACCTCGATCCGCGCCCTGGCCCGCGGGGGGCGCCTGGTCACCTGCGGGGCCACCAGCGGCGCCGAGGCGACCACCGACATCCGCTACCTCTTCGGCCGCCGGCTGACCATCTTCGGAACCTGGATGGGCACCAAGCGCGAGCTGCACCAGGTGATGGCCCTGGTCGCCCAAGGCCGGCTGCGCCCGGTGGTGCACACGGTGCTGCCGTGGGAGGAGCTGGCCCGGGCCGAGGAGATCCTGGAGCGCGCGGAACAGTTCGGCAAGGTGGTCCTCCGCCTGGCGACGTAATATAACGCTGAGATAAGACGACGCTCCCCCCGGACAGGCAACTTCCGGCATGCCGATCTACGAGTACCGATGCCGACAGTGCCGCAGGCGGAGCAGCGTGCTGCTGCTGAGCTATAAAGAGCGGGTCGACCCCGTCTGCCCCCACTGCGGGAGCCGCGACCTGGCGCGGATCATGTCCCGCTTCGCCACCGTACGTTCGGAAGAGGCCCGGCTGGAGTCGCTGGCCGACGACCCGGAGCTGGCCGACGTGGACGAGAAGGATCCGCGCAGCGTGGCCCGCTGGATGCGGAAGATGGGCCGCGAGTTCGGGGACGAACTGGGCGACGACTTCGAGAGCGTCGCCGAAGAGGCGGCCGCCGCCGCGGAGTCCGGCGACGGCGCAGAGGAGGCGCCCGGCGAGGAAGGACCGGGGGGCTAGCCGGCCGGCTCGGAGCCCACCCAGACTTCGCCGCCCTCCCAGACTTCCTTCTTCCAGATCGGGACCGTCTGCTTGAGGGCGTCGATGGCGAACCGTCCCGCCTCGAAGGCGTCCCTGCGGTGCGGGGCGGAGACGGCGATGGCCACGCTGACCTCGCCGACCTGCAGCACGCCCAGCCGGTGGACCATCGCCACGCGCAGCACCGGCCACCGCGCCGCGGCCTCCGCGGCCACGCGCCCCATCTCCCGCAGGGCCAGCGTCTCGTAGGCCTCGTATTCCAGGTGATCGACCCGCGCGCCGCGGCGGTTGTCGCGGACCGTGCCCAGGAACAGCACCACGGCGCCGGCCTGAGGATGGCGCACCGCCTCCAGCACGGCGGCGAGGTCGATGGGCCCCTCCACCAGGGCCAGGTGCGGCGCCGGGCCTTCGCCCCCGCTGACGGGCGGGATCAAGACCAGCTCGTCGCGCTCCCGCACGACGGTGTCCCCCCCGACATAGGCGTCGTTGACGGCGAAGGCGACGGGCCGGGGCAGGCGGGCCAGGGCCGGAAAGCGCGCCTGCAGCAGCTCCCAGACCTGCGCGGCGGTCGCGCCGGGAGGGATGTCCAGGACCACGTGCTTCTGCCCGATCGCCTCGCGGTAGGAGGCGAAGGCGCGGACGGAGATCTGCACACCGGCATTGTAGCAGAGAACCGCAGGACCCGGGCGCGGCTTGACCGACGTGAGGGCCGCCGGCTACAATGCAAAGTAGAGACCATCAAGGGAATAAAGTCCATAGAAACCAGTCACAGTCGCCGACGGCGCCGGGGGGCGCGCGCCGGTGCCTTTGGAGGTCGGTCGTGGAGCGCGTCAGCATGGTGGAAGCCAAGCGGGACCTCTCGCGCCTGGTGAACAAGGCGGCCTACGGGCACCAGCCCGTGGTGCTGACCTCCCGGGGCCGGCCGAAGGCCGTGCTGGTGGCGCATGACGATTTCCAGGCGCTGCTGGGAGAGCGGGGGGGACGGCTCCTCCGGCTGGGCGGACGATGGCAGGGCACGCCGCCCGTCTCGGCCCAGGACCTGCGCCGCCTTCGGGGGGAGCTGTGGGGGAGGCTCTCCCGGTAGGCCCGATGTACACCACCGACACGCACGGGCTCCTGTGGCACCTGCAGGAATCCAACGGGCGGCGCGGCCGGACGCGCCGGCGGTTGAGTCCCCGCGTCCGCAACATCTTTGCCCGCGCCGACGAGGGGCGCGAAACCATCCTGATCCCCGCCATCGTCCTGGTCGAGCTCGTGTACCTGGCCGAACGCGGGACGGTCCCCGCGGCGCTGGTTGATCAGCTTCTCGCCGACCTGGGCCGACCGGTCGAAAACTACCGGCTGGCGCCCCTGGACCTGTCGGTGATCCGCGCCCTCCGGGAGATCCCGGCCCTGCAGGCGCCGGAGATGCCGGATCGGATCATTGCCGCCACCGCCCGAGCGACCTCGTCCCGTCTGTTGTCTCGCGACGAGTCCCTGCGCAGGATCGCCGGTCTGGAGGTCGTCTGGTGAGCGGGAACCGTCTTCCCGTCTCCGGCGTTTCCCGAAGGGGAGGCCCCGGATCGGGATGGCGTACACGATGCGCTGGATGCTGAAGACGACTCCGGCCCTCGTCGGCGCGCTCCTGGCGCTGGCGGTCGTCGGCGCCCTGGCCGCGCCGGCCGCGGCGGCGTTCCTCTCCACGGGGCAGGAGATCCGCATCGGGCGGGAGGCCGCCGCGCAGCTCGAGGCCGAGGTAGGCGTCGTCCGCGACCCCGTGCGCACCGCCCAGATCGCGGCGATCGGCGCGCGCCTGGCCGCCGCCAGCGGTCGCCCGGAGCTGCCCTGGACGTTCAAGATCCTGAACACGAACCAGATCAACGCCATCTCCCTGCCCGGGGGGTTCATCTACGTGACCCGGGGGATGCTCGGATTCGTCAGGTCCGAGGACGAGCTGGCCTTCGTCCTGGGGCACGAGGTAGGCCACGTGGACCGCCGCCACCACGTGGCGATCATCGAGCGCGACTTCTTCTTCGGGCTGGTCCTCTCGCTGCTGTTCGGGGGTGATCCCACCAGCGGCCAGATCGCGGCCCTGCTGCACACCCTGCTGCGGCGGGGGTTCAGCCGCGAGGCGGAGTTCGAGGCCGACGAGACCGGGGTGCTGCTGACCCACCGCGCCGGGTTCAACGCCGGCGCGGGCCTTGTGTTCATGGAGCGGCTGCGGGCCGCGGAGGGCCGCGACCCCTCGCAACTGGAGGTCCTCCTCAGCACCCATCCCGCCCTGGCCGACCGCCTGGCGCGGGTGCGGGAACAACTGCGCCGGCTCGGCTACCGGGTCGGGATCCTGCGGGCGGCGGCGTGACCGTCCTCGATCCGTACACCGGGCCCGGCACCTACCGCAAAGCCCAGCTGCACTGCCACACCACCGCTTCCGACGGCCGGTTCCGGCCCCGGGAACTCCTGCGGATGTACAAGGAGTCGGGGTATGCCTTCGTCTGCCTCACCGACCACAACCGCGTCACCCGCGAGGCCGGCCTGGACGACGACACCTTCCTGGCCGTGCCGGGCTCGGAGGACACCGTTTCGGCGGCGACGATCTTTCCGCTGACGCTGCTCGGCCCGCACCTCGGCCGGCTGTTCGTGGACGCCCCGACGCGCCGCGGCACCGCCCAGCAGCGCATCGACGCCACGGCGGCCGCCGGCGGCCTCCTCTCCCTGTGCCATCCGTCCTGGACGGGCAACCTGTGGACGGGCCGCTGGCCGCTGGCCGCCGCATCCGGCCTGCGCGGCGTCCACCTCGTGGAGATCTGGAATCCCCACTCCGATTCCGCCCGCGACCTGGAGCTGTGGACGGCGCTGCTGCGGCAGCGGGGACCGCAGGCGCCGCTGTGGGGGGTGGCGGTGGACGACTGTCACCACGCCCGGCAGTTCAACCGCGGCTGGATCATGGCCAAGGTCTCCGCCGTGACCGCCGCCGCGCTGCGCGACGCCCTGCGGCGCGGAGCCTTCTACGCCACGACCGGCGCGACGGCGGAGTTCGGGGCGGAGGAGGGGACGGTGTGGGCCCGGGGGGTGAGCCCGGCCGGCGCCCGGGTGCGCTTTCTGGACGCACGGGGGGTTCTGCGGGCCGAGGTCGAATCACCAGAGGGTCGCTACCCCGTCCGGGCGGATGAGGAGTTTATCCGCATCGAGATCGTCGGCCCCGCGGGAGCGCGGGCGTGGTCGCAGCCGTTCTGGGTGTGTCAGGGAGGGAGGCCGTGATGCGGGTCGTGTTGGGGATCGTGGCCGTGCTGAGCCTGGCCGTCGGCGCCGCGGCGCAGGCGCAGGTGACCGTCAAAGGAGACGCCCGGGCCTGGCAGGAGGTGGCCGCCGCCTACGAGCGGTTGGCCAGGCTGCGGACCTACCGGATGAAGATGAAGGTCGAAGGACAACCGATGACGATGGTGGTCGAGCACGTCAGCCCCGACCGGACGCGGACGCTGATGCAGGCCGAGGGGTTCACCATGGAGATGGTGAGCGTCGGCGACCGGATGCAGTACCGCACGGTCACCGGCGGGACGTCCGGGCCCTGGCAGTGCCAGAAGCCGCCGACCGCCGCGCCGACGGCGGAGGACGCCAGGAACGCGCGCGGCGAGGTGACGATCAGCCGGCTGGGTGAGGTGACGGTCGAGGGCGTGCGCACCCAGGGCTACGACTACTCCTGGACCAGCCAGGGGAAGACGG
The DNA here is from genome assembly GCA_031459765.1 of Armatimonadota bacterium. Classification (NCBI taxonomy): domain Bacteria; kingdom Bacillati; phylum Candidatus Sysuimicrobiota; class Candidatus Sysuimicrobiia; order Candidatus Sysuimicrobiales; family Candidatus Kaftiobacteriaceae; genus Candidatus Kaftiobacterium; species Candidatus Kaftiobacterium secundum. The sequence continues at coordinate 32,288 of JAVKHY010000011.1, forward strand.
TGCGCCAGCGCCTCTACGTGGCGGGAGACGGGCTGCCCCGGCGCCTGGTGGTCCTCGACGACGCGGGCAAGCCGCAGATGACCATCGACTACTACGACTTCAACGCGCCCATCACCATCGAGTTCGCCCGGTGCGGGTAGCGTCTCATCCGGCCGGCGGGAGGGCAGGTACCGGAGGGCACATCCCAGACAGATCGCGAGGAGGGAACCCCGTTGTTCGTCGCGGAGATCGCCTACATCCTGTTGGGCTTCATCCTGCTCGTCTACTTCATGCGCCAGGCGGGAGGATAACCCCCCGCTCCGCGCCGTCTCGATCCGCGGGAATGCGGCCGGCCCATCCGGCAAGGACCGGTCTGGATGCGTGGGAGATCGTAGAACCGGTCGAGGCATCCGACGCCCGGTCTCCTGAGACGCCTACCGGGCCGGGAGGAGGCGGGTCACCTCCTGCGCGATCTTCTCCACCGCGCCGCCTCCGCCCATCCGCTCCCGCCCCACCGCGCCGCGGCGGGCCGCTTCCTCGGGGTTGAGCAGCAGCCACACCGCCGCCCGCGCCGCGTCCTCCCAGTCGAGGGCGTCGACCAGCGCATCGCCGAGCAGCCGTTTCTGCAGGGCGAGGAACCGCGGCGTGTACTGCACCGCCCCGTCCAGGGAGAAGGCCACCACGGGCCGACCCAGGCCCGCCGCCTGCTCGTTCGCCGTCCCGGCCAGCCCCACGACGATCGTCGCCGCCCGCACCGCCGCCCCGAAGTCCCTGGTCAGGAGCACCCGCGTCTCCGCCCGTTCGATGAATTCGCCCGCCGCCTCCCATCCGGCGGCCTGCGCCCGGCGCACCGCCTCCACCACGGGGATGGTCTGGGAGAGCGCGCAGACGAAGCGCGCGCCCACTTCGTCGTTGATCTGCACCGCGACTTTGAGCACCTGCGTCAGGTTGTACAGGGCATCGCTTCGGCTGCCCGGCAGGAGCAGGACGACCGGGGCGCCGGGGGCCAGGGGCAGGGCTCCCCGCGCCGGAGGGATGCAGTCCATCAGCGGATTGCCGTCGTAGCGCGCCCGCACGCCGCGCCCGGCCAGGGCCTCCGCCGTCTCCCGGTCGCGGGTGAAGACGACGGCGGCGCGACGGCGCATCTGCCAGATCTCCAGCAACCTGTGGGGTTCGGTGCGCTGGGACTTGGCCGTGGCCACGAACACCGTGGGCGTCCGCGCCCGGGAGGCCATCCACAGGCAGAAGACGTCGCCCACCGCCACGGTCACGGCGTGCCGGCCGGCCTGGCCCCGCAGGGTCCGGCGCTGCGCGGCCAGCAGTTTCGCCCCGCCGGCGCGGAGGTCGCCGGCCAGGTCCCCGCCGCGCAGCGCGAAGCCGCCCGAGGGCAGGGCCTGTCGCGGGTCGAGCAGAGGGACGTCGCCGTAGACGTCCCCCGTCCCCACGAGGGGGTAGGCCGCAACCGGGGCGGCCTCCGCCAGCGCCTGCGCGAGGGCGGCGCCGACGGCGTCTTCGCCGCGGCCGTTGCTCACGATGAGCACCGACCTGACCAGACCCCGGGGTCCTGTGGGGTTCGTCATGTGTCCGCGCCGGACCGGCGCAGCGCGGCGAAGACGCCGTCGTAGTAGGCTTCCCACAGCAGGTAGTTGTAGCACTCGCTGCAGATCCACAGGTGCTCTCCGGCTTCCGCCCAGGGGAGGACGGCGCGGATGACCTTCCCCAGGACCCCGGTCCGGTAGACCAGCCACTTCAGCGGCAGCAGCAGGGGGTGGATCTCCAGGAAGAAGCCGAGGCCGGTCCGGCGGTTGTGCTTCCGCCAGAAGTAGACCGCGCCTTCGCCGGCCTGGCGCAGTTTGGCCCGCGTGCGCTCCAGGGTCTCCACGTCGTCGTGGTAGCCCAGGGCCTGGGGATCGTAGAAGAACCGCACCCCGCGCGCCCGCAGGCGCAGCCCCAGTTCGATGTCCTCCCACCCGTATCCCGGGAACCCCTCGTCGAACCCTCCCGCGGCCCACAGGTCCTCGGCGCGGAGGGAGAGGTTGCGGGTGATGACGTGGTAGGGGGAGAGATCCCGCCGGCGGCGGAGGGTGAGATCGGGCACGAGCTCTTTGGTCTTCATGAAGGGGGTGCGCTTGGCGTCGGGGTGGATGAGCGTGCGGCCCTGCACGCCGATGGGTCGCGCGGGATCCGTGTAGTACCGGGCGTGCCGGGAGACGAGATCGGGGGCGGCCAGGATGTCCGAATCCAGATAGAGGATCACGGGCGCGGAGGCCAGCCGCGATCCGGCGTTCCGCGCCGCGGCGCGGCCGCGGTTGGGCTGCCACCGATAGGTGAGCTTCACGGGAGAGGCCAGGGAGCCCACGAACTCGTCGGTGCCGTCGGTGGACCCGTCGTCGAGGACGACGATCTCGAACCGCTCCGGCGGGTAATCCTGGGCGAAGAGGTGCTGCAGGGCGCGGGCCAGCACCGGCCGGTTGTTGTGCGTGGGGATGACCACGCTGAGGTCAGGCACGGCCGCCTCCGCGCGCGGCGAGGATCCCGATGACCAGCCACATTCCGGCCCCCAGGTGCACCGACAGGAGGGTGCCGTCGAAGAGCTGGTGGGTCATCATGGCCAGGAACACGGCGATCACGACCGCAGACAGGATCCGCGCCTCTTCGGGGGCGCCCCGCCACCAGCGAAGGCCGCAGCGGAGGGCCTGGATGACGACGGCGACGAAGAGCAGCGCGGCGACGATGCCGCCTTCGGCGGCCATGTTCAGGAAGATGTTGTGGGCGAAAGGCGCGCCGGGCGGGTTCGGGTCGCCCGGGAGGCGGTAGCGCAGGGTCATCTGGGAAAAGGTGTTGAGGCCGGTGCCGAAGACGGGGTGGTCGGCGATGATCAGTCTGGCGGTGCGCAGGAGGTAGATGCGGTTGAGATTGACCTGGGGGTCGGCGACCGTCAGCGCTCTCCTGACCAGCGCCCCCCGCTCGGGGCCGGCCGACACCAGGACCGCCGCGACCAGCGCCGCACCGAGGAGGAGCGCACGAACGGCGTGCCGCCGGCCGGCCAGCACCGTCAGCGCCAGGAGGCCCACCCCTGCGCCGATCCAGGCCCCGCGGGTGTAACTTGTCACCAGCGCCGCCGCCGGCGGGAGGGCGAGGAGCAGCGCCAGGTACCGTCTCGTGCCGGCAAAGAGGAGGGCCAGCCCGAGGGCGATGAGGAGCGCCGCCATCGCCGTCGTCCCCACCGCGTTTTGTCCCAGTTCGGGCAGCGCGGCCGGGGCGCTCCGGCGCAGGTGCAGGAGGAAGGCCGCCGCGCCGGCCGCGGCGCCGCCGGCCAGCCACGTCCACAGCAACGGCCGGAGGAAACCAGGATCGCGGAGCAGGACGCGGGATGCTCCCCCGAAGGCCAGGTAGATTGTCAGCGCGGCCAGCCCCGTCGAGCCTACGGCGATCGCCCGGAACTCGGAGAGGTAGCCGGCCAGCAGGAACCAGCTGACGAATCCTGCGACGACGCCGTCCAGCGGAGTCGTTGTCCACGGCAGGGTGTGCGTGAGCACTCCTTCGGATGCCACCGCCACCAGCATCACGACCAGTCCCCAGGTCGCGTAGCCTCCCGAGAACAGCGCGACGGTGAGAAGCAGGGCGGCTCTCTGCAGGCGGTCAGGCCAGCGCGGCGGCATGGCGGTGCAACGCGGAGGTCAGCGCGCGGTAATAGTGGAGGTTCAGGACGCCGCGCACGACGACGTGGGCCAGCCCCCGGCGGCCCCGGCGCTCCAGACGGCGGGCCAGCTGCAGGGCGCGCGCCGGATCCAGCGCTCCGCCGAGGGCGGCCAGCCAGTAGACCGCCCCGTGCAGGGGGGTGGCCTGGATCAGCCACCGGGTCTGCGGCGTGGGGTGCTTCCGCCAGAAGTAGACCGCGCTGCGGGCGCGCTCCTCCTCCCTGGCCAGCAGCTCGGGCAGCAGGGCCGCATCGGCCACCGGCTGGATGTGGAAGGCCACGGCCTGCGGGCAGAAGACGCGCCGCAGCCCCAGGCGCCGCAGGCGCACGCCGAGTTCGAAATCCTCCCAGCCGTAGCCCGGGAACCCTTCGTCGAAGAGGCCGGCCTCCTGCAGCGCCGCTTTCGGCAGCATCGCGTTGGCGGTGTCCAGATACGCCGGGGAGGCGGCCAGGCGGGGCGCGCGGGCGGCCGGCAGATCGCGCAGGTCCGAGATCAGCACCACCGGCCCGCGGGAGAGCACGCCGCCCCCGTGGGCGGCCAGCGTCTTCAGGTGCCAGCGCAAGAACTCCGGTCCGACCACGATGTCGCTGTCCACGAAGGAGATGTACCGGCCGCGCGCGGTCTGGATTCCCGCATTGCGGGCCGCGCCGCGCCCGCGGTTGGCCGGGAGGCGGAGCACCTGGAGCGGGAGCCGCCCCTCGGCGAACCGCCGCAACAGCGCCGGGGTCTCGTCGGTGGAGGCGTCGTCCACCACGATCACCTCGAAGCGGCCGGCCTCCAGCGTCTGCCGGGCCAGGGCCTCCAGGGCGTGCGCCAGCACGGCGGCACGGTTGAAGGTGGGCACGACCACGGAGATCTCCGGCGCCATCGGCTACGGCACTTCCACCAGCTGCAGCCCGGCCAGACGGGCGTAGACGCCGCCCCGGGCCATCAGGTCGTCGTGGCGGCCCTGCTCGACGATCCGTCCCTGGTCGAGCACGACGATACGGTCGGCCTTGCGCACCGTGGAGAGGCGGTGGGCGATGATGAAGGTGGTGCGGCCCTCCGTCAGGCGGTCCATCGCTTCCTGGATCAACCGCTCCGACTCCGGATCGAGGGCGGAGGTGGCTTCGTCCAGGATGATGATCCGCGGGCCGGTCAGCACCGCCCGGGCGATGGCCAGGCGCTGGCGCTGGCCGCCCGAGAGCTGCACGCTGTCTTCGCCCAGCACCGTGTCGTAGCCCCGGGGCAGGGCCGCAATGAAGTCGTGGGCGTTGGCGATGCGGGCCGCGGCGATGATCTCGTCCAGCGACGCCTCGGGTCTGGCGTAGGCGATGTTGTCCCGCACCGTCCCCGAGAACAGCACCGTCTCCTGGGGGACGAGCCCGATCTGCCGCCGCAGGGAGCGCAGGGTCACCGAGCGCACGTCCCGGCCGTCGATGGCCACGGCCCCCGTGGTGGGATCGTAGAAGCGGGGCAGGAGGTTGATGAGCGAGGTCTTCCCCGCGCCGCTGGGGCCGACGATCGCCACACGCTCTCCGGGCGCGACGTCCAGATCGATGTCGCGCAGCGCCCAGGATGCCCCGTCGTAGGTGAGGGAGACGCCGCTGAAGCGGACGGCGCCCCGGACGGGAGGGAGGGGCGCGGCGCCCGGGAGGTCGGCGACGTCATCGACCGGGCGCAGCAGGTCGGCGATCCGGTCCAGCGCCCCGAGCCCCTGGCGGACGGAGGCGTAGGCGCGGCTGAGCGAGACCACCGGCTCGACGGCCAGGCCGGCGTAGGTCAGAAACGCCACCAGGCTCCCCACGGTGAGGACGCCGGAGGCGGCCATCCGCCCGCCGAACCACAGCACGGCCACCAGGCCCGCCGCGGTGAGGAGGCTCACCACCGGCACCTGGGCGGCGATCAACTGGCTGATGCGGAGGTTCTCCCGGAAGGTCCGTTCGTTCTGGCCCCGGAAGCGCCGGACCTCCCGTTCCTCCTGGGCGAAGGCGCGGATGATGCGCGAGGCGGTGAAGGTCTCGCGGATGGTCGCGGCCAGGTCGGCGGTGCGCGCCTGGGCGCGCTGCGAGGTCCGCTGAATCTCATGGCCGAAGGCCCGCGCCGCGCCGATCAACACCGGGATGACGACGAGGGTGAACAGGGCGAGGTCCCAGCGCAGGACAAAGAGCATGACCAGGATCCCCGCCACCGTCAGCGCCACGCCCAGCAGGTCGAGGAGGCCGACGAGCAGGGTGGTCTGGACGACCTGGGTGTCCTGGAGGCTGCGCGAGATCAGGTCGCCGCTCGTCCACCGCGCGAAGCGGGCCAGCGACCACCGCTGGACCTGCTCGAAGATCCGCTCGCGCAGGTCGGCCACCACGCGGTGGCCGAGGTAGAAGCCGCAGAAGATCTGCCCGTACAGCAGCACGCTGCGCAGCGCCAGCGCCCCCAGGATGACCATCGCCGCCGAGTTGAGCACGGCGAAGCTGTCTGCGGCGGCGATGGCGTCGATGGTCAGCCCGACGTACCGCGGGATGAAGAGCTGCGTTCCGGTGACCAGCAACAGGCAGGCCACGCCGGCGGCGGCGACCGGCCAGTACGGGGCGATGAAGGGGATGATCCGTCTCACGATGCCGTCCCCGATGCCGCGGCCAGCCGGAGCGCCTCCGCGGCGATGCATCCGGCGGCGCCCGGACGACCGAGCGCCAGGTCCCGCAGGGCGCGGGCGATGGCGGCGCGTCCGCCGGCGTCGGAGAGCGCCTCCGCCATGTGCCGGCCGACATCCGCGGCGCTCAGCGGACCGATCCATTCGGGAACGACGGCCCGGCCGACCCGCTGGTTGGGGATGGCGAGAAACCGGTGGCGCGCCAGATAGCGGTGCAGCGCGGCCCGCCGCAGCCATCCGCCCAGGCCCGGCAACCTGGCCACCCACTCCCAGAGTCCTTCCACCGCCGCCCGGTCCATGAAATCGGTGGGCACGACCACGGCGAAGGGGACGCCGGCCAGCGCCAGTTCCAATGTGTTCGTGCCGGGAATCGTCACCACGAAGTCGCTTCGCGTCACCGCCTGCCAGCCCTCTTCCAGTATCCAGTGGATCTGTGCCCCGTTCGCGGCCTCGATCCGCCGGCGGACGGCCTCCACCGTCGCGGGGGTCAGGAACTCCGAGACGATGAACTGGAAGCGCGTTGTGGGATGGGCCCGGGCGGCGACGGTTGCGGCCTGGTGGAAGAAGGGAGCGAGCACGGTCAGGAAGCGATCGCGGCTGCCGGGCAGAAAGGAAACGACGGATACTGATCGGTCGCCCGACGGGACGTCGGGCGACGACTCGGGCGACGGCATGGCGAAGGCGTCGGCCCGCGGGTCGCCGGTGACCACGATCTTTTCCACCGGCACGCCGCGGCGGCGCAGATCGGCGGCGAGGGCATCGGTGGCCGCGAAGACACGGGCGAAGTACCGGTGCCGGGTGGCGACCAGCGGCGTCTCGGCGAAGGCGGCGGCGGGGATCCCTAAGCGTCTGGCCAGTCGGCCGGAGAGCAGGAGGTCTCCGCCGAGGTGGACTAGCGCGGCCGGCCGGGTGACGGCCACCCCGCTCAGTCCCAGGGCCGTCCGCACCGTCGTCGCCGGGTCGAGGATGCGGTCGAAGAGACCCCACCTTGCCACAACCTCATGCTCGCGCCCGCCCGCAAACTGCGAGGGGGTGAGGGCCAGGGTCAGCGTCGGCAGCGGGCCCTGATCGGCGGCCCGGACGCGCAGCTGCCGCGCCACGGGGCGGATCCACCCGCGCAGTTCTCCCGGCCCGTTGCCCGCCAGCACGATCTCGGCCGCATGGCTCATCTCAGGCCAGGCCCTCCGCGCGGGCCGCCTCGGCCAGTCGGGCGTCAAAGGTCAGCACCCGCAGCGCCGGCAGCTCGCGCTGCAGGGTCTTCGCCGCGCCCAGGTGCCAGAGGTCGGCTCCCCGCAGCGGCCACCTGGAAGCCAGAGCGCCGACCTGCCGCCAGTCGGGAGCAACCGTCACCCGCCGCCACGGGCCGTGCTCCAGCGTTTCACGCGCCGCCTCCACGAGGACCCCGGCGAGGACCTGTTCGCGCGCGATCCGCGCGATGACGGCGTGGACTTCCGCCCACGCCAGCGACGAGAGGAGGTGGAGACCGGCGGTGCGGGCCGCCGCGGCGGCCCGTGCGCTGTGGCGGTCCTTGAACAGCGCGGACAGGATCGCCGAACTGTCCCAGTACACGACGGCCTGAGCCGGCGAGGTCACGCCTCGCGGTCCTCCCGCAGCCACCGCTGCGCCAGTCCGTCGGGGAGCGGCAGAGGCGGCGGAAGAGGGCGGGAGGATCCCGGCGGCGCCGGCTCCAGGACGCCGGCTTCTTCCAGCCTTCGGATACGTTCCTCCAGCGGCAGGTCCGCGGCGCGCACGGGGATCAGTCTGGCCACCGGCCTGCCGCGCTCCGTGATCACCCACTCCCTGCCGCGCCGCACCTCCCGGATCAACCGGCTGAGATGGGCCTTGGCCTCCCTGATTCCCGCGCTGCCCGCCTGCATCGCCCGACCCCCGCAAGGACGTCGTCAGGGATATTGTGACTACAATTCGATGTGGTTTCAAGGCCTACAACGCCGGGCACCCCCGGACAGGGTCCGCACCCGCGCCGTCTCCTCCCCCGGAGACCAGGAAGCCGGGCGGGCGATGGGAAAGAGGCACATGGCCTCATGATCTGGACACTCCGCCCGTGGATTCCTCCGATCCTGGCCTGTCTCTTCGTCGCCGCGCTGGCCACAGCGGCGGCGGCGCAGGCCGAGGCTCTGGTCGTCGAGGCCGACGAGGTCGTCTACGACGAGCAGAGCCGGCAGGTGCAGGCGACCGGGAACGTCCGGTTGCGCTACCGGGGGATCCGCCTGACCGCGGACCAGGCGCAGTTCGACCTGGCCCGGGAGGTGGTGACCGCCCGCGGGCATGTCGTGCTCACCGACGCCTCCGGGCGCGAGCTGCGGGGGGAGGCCCTCACCTACGACGTCCGCCTGGAGCTGGTCGAGGTGCAACGGGGGGAAGGGGTCGTGGACGGGTTCTTCGTGCGCAGCGAGCGCCTGCGGGCGCAGCCGCGGCGCATCGTAGCCGAGGAGGCGATGCTCACCCCCTGCGACCCGGCCCGTCCGGCGATGCGGATCACGGCCCGGCGCGTCGAGCTCGTCCCCGGCGAAGATCTGGTGGCCAGCCAGGCCAGCCTGTGGCTGGGCAACCGCCGCCTCCTCACCCTGCCGGTCTACCGGTCGTCGCTGCGCGGCGGAGAAGAGACCGCCCGCAGTTTCCCCAGCGCCGGCTACCAGACCCGCGACGGGTTCTGGGTGCAGTACCCCTTCGGCTACCGGGCGGGGAAGCTGTCCGGGGAGTTGACCCTGAAGTACGGCACGCTGGCCGGCGTCATCGCCCGCAACCGCCTGACCTACCGCCGGCCGACCTTCGCTCTGGAGCTCACCGCCGGACGCAACCAGGACATCGAGCGGCGCATCTACGACCAGGCCGAGCTCGCGCTGCATCTGGCCGAAAGACGACTGGGTCCGCTCCCGCTCTTCGCCTCCGCCGCCGTCCAGGGCGGGTGGTTCGAGGAGCAGGCCACCGGGGTGCGGACCTCCCGTACCAGGTACACTGTGGCCGCGCGCCTGCCGACTCTGGCCCTCGGCCCGCGGACGTCGCTCGCCGCTTCCGCGTCGTGGACGGACGGGTTCTACGGAACGGGAGACCGCTACGGCGTCCTCCGCGGAGGGCTTGGCCTCAGCCATGAGCTCAGCGGAGCAGAAGTCCTCTCCTTCACCTACAGCCTGGTCAGCCCGAGCGGGGTCACACCCTTCCTCTTCGACGCCGTCCCCGCCGACGAGCTCGTGCACCGCGGCACGGTGCTCTACACGCGGACCGGGCAGCGGGGGCCGGAGACGACCACCTTCCAGGCCGGCGCCGGATACGACTTCCTCGTCTCGTCGCCCTTCGTGCTCCTGGGCTACGGGCGGCGCCTGCCGGAACGCTCGCACTGGATGCTCACCGGCGAGTACAATCTGAGTACGACCGACGTCAAGCTCACCGCCGACGCCGGGATGGCGGTGGGCACCGGGACCTACGCCACGGTGCAGGTCGTCTACCACACGCTGACCGGCGCCTACGAGGACGTGGACTACCTCCTCAGCGCGCGCCTGTGCGACTGCTTCGAGGTGCGGGTGAAGTACCGCCAGGTCCGCCGGGAGCTGTGGCTGGAGATCGGGCTCGCCCCGCGCCCCTGACGAGACGACCCCCCTGTAGGCCGGCGGCGCGGGGGAGAAACGTTGTGGGCGGACGATGATCGAACCGACGATGTTCCGCGAGTACGACATCCGCGGGGTGGTGGGGAAGGACCTCACCCCGGGCGTGGCCGAGGCCGTCGCCCGCGGCTACGCCGCCTACCTCCGCCGACAGGGAGCCGCGGAGGAACCGATCCCGGTCGTGGTGGGCCGGGACAACCGGGAGAGCTCTCCGGCGTTGCGCGACGCGGTCGTGCGCGGGCTGCTGGCCTCGGGCTGCCGGGTCGTGGATGTGGGCACGGTGATCACCCCGGTCTTCTACTTCGCCCGCGTCCACCTGGGGATCGACGGCGGCATCATGATCACGGCCAGCCACAACCCGCCGGAGTTCAACGGCTTCAAGCTGGCCCACGGCTTCGGCACCCTCTACGGCGAGGAGATCCAGCAGATCCGCCTGCTCGCCGAACAGGAGCGCGGCCGTCCTCCGCGGGGCGGCGGGAGCGCCGAGACCGCCGATGTCGTGCCCGCCTACCGAGCGATGATGCGGGAGAAGATCCGGCTGGGGCCCCGGCGCCTGCGCGTGGCCCTGGACTGCGGCAACGGCACGGCCAGCCTGATCGCCCCCGACGTCCTGCGGGAATTGGGCTGCGAAGTGCTGCCCCTGTACTGCGACTCCGACCCCCGCTTCCCCCACCACCACCCCGACCCGGTGCAGGCCGAGAATTTGCAGGACCTGATCGCCCTGGTCCGCAGCCGGCGGGCCGATGTCGGGATCGGGCTGGACGGCGACGGCGATCGGATCGGCGTGGTGGACGACCAGGGCGGGATCATCTGGGGCGACCTGCTGATGATCCTGTTCTGGCGGGAGATCCTGCCGAAGCACCCCGGCACGGTGGGGATCGTGGAGGTGAAGTGTTCCCAGGCGCTGTACGAGGAGATCGAACGCCTGGGCGGCCGGCCGATCTTCTATCGCACCGGGCATTCCCTGATCAAGGCCAAGATGCGCGAGGTCGGCGCCGTCTTCACCGGGGAGATGTCGGGGCACATGTTCTTCGCCGACGAGTACTTCGGCTACGACGACGCCGTCTACGCCGCCGGCCGGCTGCTGCGCATCCTGTCGCACGCCGACCGCCCGCTGTCGCGCCTGATGGCCGACGTCCCGCGCTACAACAGCACGCCGGAGGTGCGGGTGGACTGTCCGGACGAGGCGAAGTTCGGCGTGGTGGAGACCCTGGTCCAGCGCTTCCGGCGGCACCACCAGGTCATCGACATCGACGGCGTGCGCGTGCTCTTCGGCCACGGCTGGGGGCTGGTGCGGGCCAGCAACACGCAGCCGGCGCTCGTCGTGCGCGCCGAGTCCCGCACCCCCGCCGGGCTGCGGGAGATCAAGCGCTCCATCGAGACCGAGCTGAGCACCTTCCCCCAGGTGGGGCCGATCCGGTGGTGACCGCACACCCCTCCGGTCATCATCGGCTCCTGGCCCTGGGGGAGAGGGAGTGAGCACACACCAGAACGTGCAGATCCACGGCCGCCTGATTGCGCGGAATGCACTGCTCAACGCGCTGGTCCAGGTCGCGACGATGCTCGCGGCGCTGGTATTCCTCCCGACAATCGTCCGGGGGCTCGGCCCGGACAGGTTCGGGCTGATCACCATTGTCTGGGTCCTGGTCAGCTATGCCAGCGTGCTGGACCTCGGGCTGACGCGGGCCCTGACGAAGTTTGCCGCCGACGCGCTGGGAACAGGGGAGACGAGGAGCGTCCGGGGACTGATCCGGACCGCCGTCGCCGGGCAGGTCGTCCTCGGTCTGATCGGTGCCGCGGCTCTGCTGGCGCTGACTCCGATCCTCGTCCGGGACATCCTGCGCGTTCCCGCACCGCTGGCCGGAGAGGCGGGGGCGACACTCCGAGTACTGGCGCTCGGAATTCCCGTGATCCTCGTCTCGGGATCCCTCAGGGGAGCCCTGGAAGCCACCCAGCGCTTTGATCTCGTCAATGCCGTCCGCTTCCCGGGGGGGCTCTCCCTGATCCTGATCCCCGCGGCGGGTGTGGCGCTGGGGCTCAATCTCCCGGCGATGGTCGCAGGGCTGCTGGCGGTCCGCCTGATCCTCATGCTGGTTATGGCCGTGATGCTGGCAGGACTCATCCCCGCCGTCCCGAGTCTGTCCGGCGGGCGCCGGGGGCTCAAGGATCTGCTGGCCTACGGCGGATGGGTGACGGTCTCAAGCGTTATCGACCCCATCTTGGGGTACCTTGACCGGTTCATCATCGCCCGGCTGCTCACGGTCGCCGCCGTCGGCTACTACGCCGCGCCCTTCGAGATCGTGGCACGCCTCTTGATCATTCCCGCCAGCCTCACCTCGACCTTGTTCCCCGCGTTCAGCACGATGATCCGGCGCGGCGAGGGCGATCGATTCCGGTCTGCGTTCACGGCGGCCGTCAGGTACCTCATGCTGGCCGTCGGCGTGGCGGCCGCCGTGCTCATCGCCTACGGCCGCGCGTTCCTCCACCTCTGGCTGGGTCCGGATTTCGCCCGGCAAAGCGGATGGGTCATCCAGATCCTTGCCCTGGGCACCTTCGTCAACTCCCTGGCCTACATCCCCTATGCCCTGATGCATGCCCTGGGGCGTCCGGACCTCACCGCGAAGTTCCACATGATCGAACTGCCGATCCACCTTCTCTTCCTGTGGACGCTGGTCGGGGCCTGGGGCATCACGGGCGCGGCGGTCGCCTGGGCGACACGGGTCGCGATCGACGCGCTGCTGTTGTTCATCGCCGCGTCCCGCCACGGCGCCATCTCTCCGCGCTGGGTGCTGGCGGGGGAGGCGTCGCGCGCCTGGCGTTTTCTCATGGTGCTGGCCGGTCTGCTCCTCGCGTCCAGCGCGCTGACGGCTCCGCTCTGGCTGCACGGGTTCATGGTCGCAGGCCTCCTGGCGCTGGCTGCGGTGTATGTCTGGCGCGTCCTCTTCGAGGATGCCGACCGTGCCCGGATCGTTGAGCTGATGCGCTCGGTGCGTGTACCCGCGGGGGCTGCCGGATGACGATCCCGATCGGTGCTGCGGGGAACGGGGGATCCAATCCGCTGGTGTCCCTCGTCACGCCGGCCTACAACCAGGGGCCGTTCCTGCGCGAAGCCGTCGAGAGCGTCCTGGCCCAGACCTACCCGGCCGTGGAGTACATCGTGATCGACGACGGGTCAACCGACAATACGCGCGAGATCCTGAGCGCATACGGTGGTCGGGTCCGCTGGGAGAGTCAGCCCAACCGAGGCCAGGCCGCGACGCTCAATCGGGGATGGTCGATGGCGCGGGGCGATCTCCTGGGCTACCTCAGCGCCGACGATGTCCTGCTTCCGGATGCGGTTGAGGCGGGCGTGCGGATGCTGATGGGAGACCCCCGTCTGGTGGCCGTCTATCCCGACTTCTACCTGATCGATCGGCGTTCACGCCTCATCAAGGAGGTCCGCAGGCCCGACTTTGACTATCGTGACCTCGTTCTTCGGGGCGTCTGCCACCCCGGCCCGGGTGCGCTCTTTCGGCGTACCGCCTACCTCCGGGCCGGTCCGTGGGACGAAACCCTGCGTCAGGCGCCGGATTACGAGTTCTGGCTGCGGCTGGGGCTGCTGGGCGGCTTCGGCCACATCCCGCGCCCTTTGGCCAAGTTTCGCATCCATGGAGGATCCCAGTCCCGCGGGCCGGCCCCGCCGGCCCGATCGGATGAGATTATCCGGATTATCGCCGAGTTCTATGCGCAGCGGAGCGATCTCCCGGCGGAGATCCTCCGCGGCAAACGCCAGGCCCTGAGCACAGCGTATCTGCTTGCGGCGAGGTCGCACTTCGGCGCCCGCCGGTACACGACGGCCATGCAGCGGGTGTGGCGGGCCGCCGCGCTCTACCCGCGGCACCTCCTGTCCCCCGGCACGTACCGCCTCTTGCTCGGCGGACTGACGGAACGCTGGCGCTACCAACTCCCATGAGCGTCCGGGCCGCAGGTGACCGGCGAACGGTCCCGCGGGTGCTCGTGCTCGCCGCCGTCGTGCTCCTGGTTGCGGGATCGCTGCCACGCTACCCGGGGAGTTTATGGGTGCTCGTCGCCTTCCATCTGGCATTTTTCGTCCTGGCGATACTGGCCGTTCTGCCTCCCTACGTGGACGCCTACGTGTTTCTGACCGGGTTCATGGTACTGGGTTTCTGGGTGAAGCTCATGGCCCATCTGCTCCTCGGATTTCGCTTTGCGGAGCCGGTGGGGGCCTTCGACTACTCGCCCGCGCAGTGGGACAGGGCGCTCACCGCCGCCGCCGCCGCAGCCGCCGGGGCGGCTTTGTTCAGGCTCGGGTACCTCCTGGCCGTCCGCCGCAAAGTGGTGGGCGACGCGCCGCCGTCCGCCGGACCCGGCTGGTATCACGGGCGTCCCGTCGAGATCTGGGCCCTTGCCGCTTTTCTGACCCTGATCCTCTATCTGGTGAACTTCCGGTTCGCCTTCTTCCAGATTGGTGTGGTCCCCAAACTCACCTTGCCGCCCGGCCTGAACGCCGTCGTGGCCTGGATGGTCTTCGCCGGCGGGCCGCTGGCCTGGACGTTGCTGGCGGAGTGGGAGCTGGCCCGCCGCCCGGAACGATTTGCACCACTCGTCTGGAGCGTCTGCCTCCTGGCCCTTGTCGCCTCCGTCTCCACGGCGAGCCGGGGAACCACCATATTCTTGTTCGCGGCCTACGGGTGCGCGCTTGCCCTGCACCGCCCGGGCCAGCTGAGGAAGCTGGTGCAGACGTGGCGCTGGCGGCTCCCGGTTGTGCTTACGGCCACCCTGGCGCTGAGCCTGACGCTGGTCTCGGTCTTCAGAATGACCACGTACGTGCTCCCTCGGGGAACCCTCGACGGCAATGAGATGGCCCGGCAGGTGCTGACACTGCCTGTCGCCCGATGGGTGGGCCTGGAGGGCCTGCTCTCGGTGTCCGCGAGCACCCAACGCAGTCTCGCCCTGTTGGTCGAGGGCATACGGGAAGACCCCAAACGAGGCGTGCACTCCATCTACCAGAAACTGGCGGGTTCACCGTACGAAGCTCGGGACGGTTTCATCTACCTGACCCTGCCGGGAGCCCCGGCGATTCTCTATTACAGCGGGTCGGTCGCGATCGTTCTGGCGGGCATGTGCTTCTTCACGGCGGCGTTGACCGCCGTCGAGGCTCTCGCGGCGAGGGTGACGAGCAGCCGGTTCCTCGTCGCTCTGCTCGGGGTGCTGACGGCAAACGCCGTCAGCCAGATGAGTTTCCCCTACCTCTGGATGGTGTTCATGGCGGAGACCCTCGTGGCTCTCGGCGCCTTCGCGCTCGTGCAGTCTGCGCTCCGCCTGGCTTGGCGGCAGGGCGGAGTCCGGCACAAGGGCAACCCCCTCAAGCCGTTCACGGGGCGGGAATAGCGCCGCGGCAGGACGGTGGATCCTTTGCAGTCCCGAGGAGTTGATCGCTCAGGCTTCCGTCCCCTGCGGGTGGGGATCAGCGCGCTTGCCACGAAGGGCGGCGGGGGATTCACTTACCTGGCCAACCTCCTGACGCACTTTTCCCGCCTCCCCGCGCCGCCGGAGTGCGTCGTCGCCGCTCATTCGCAGGTCCTCGCCCGTCTGCGGGGAAAGGATCGATCCTTTGAGGCGGTTCCGCTGGATCCGCGCGGTCTGGCCCACCGGATCTGGCTCGAACAGCGCACCCTCCCCGCGCTGTTTGCCCGCCGCCGCGTGGACGTCATCCTCGCCCCCAACAACGTCGGCCCGCTGTGGACGGAAATCCCGACCGTTGTTACGATTCAAAACGTTGAACCGCTGGTCGGCCTGGAAGGCGAGATGCCGTGGTCGTATCGGTTGCGGCTGCGCGGCCTCGGCGCGCTGACCGCCATGTCCTTGCGCCGCGCCAGCGCTGTTATTGCGGTCTCGGGATTCGCCAGGGACCTCATCCGGAGGCGGGTCAGGTCAGACGACCGGCCCGTGGACGTCATCCCGCTCGGCGCGCCGGATGATCGAGAGACCTCCCCGCCAGCTGAGGGGGAGCAGTGCCGTCGGGCGCTCGGGGTCCGAAGCCCGTACCTGTTGGCGGTCTCCGCGGTGAAGAGCACGAAGAACTATCCGCGGTTGATCGAAGCCTTTGCCCGCGCCGAGCTCCCGGACGTGATCCTGGTGGTCGCCGGCGGGATCGAACAATCCTGGGCGGGGCGGGCTGTCGGCGAGGCCATCGCCCGTCATGGGGTCGCGGACCGTGTCCGTCAGGTCGGCTACGTCGAAGGCCCGACGCTGCGCGCGCTGTACGACGGCGCCCTGGCCGTCGTCATGCCGTCACTGCTGGAGTCCTTCGGGCTTCCGGCCCTCGAGGCGATGGCCTACGGGCGGCCGGTGGCGGTTGCGCGGATCCCGGCGCTGCTCGAGGTCTGCGGGGACGGGGCCGCATATTTCGACCCTTATGACGTCACCGCCATCTCCGGGGTCCTCCGGACGGTGGCCACCGATGAAGGTGTGCGACGACATCTGGCCGAAGCGGGTCGGCGTCGGGCCGAGGCGTTCCGATGGTCGGAGGTGGCACGGCGGACGCGTGAGGCCCTGGCCACAGCGGCAGAGCGTACGACGAATTGAGGAGAGCGGTTGACCGAATGGACACTCCACGACTGCTCCAGGGAGATGTGGCCGTCGATGACCGGGGAAAGGTCGGATTCGTAAACGACTTTTCCTTCGACGGCGTGAAGCGCTTTTACATGGTGAGCAACCACGCGGCCCGGTTCGTCCGCGCCTGGCACGGCCACCGGCGGGAGGCGAAGTACGTCCTGGCGGTGCAGGGTGCGGCGGTCGTCGGCGCGGTGGCGATCGACAACTGGGAAAAGCCCTCGCCCGAAGCGAAGGTCTGGCGCTACGTGCTCTCGGCGCAGAAGCCGGCCGTGCTCTACATCCCGCCGGGATATGCCAACGGCTTTATGTCGTTGACCGACGATACCACGCTGCTGTTCTTTTCCACGGCGACGCTGGAGGAGAGCCGTCACGACGACATCCGATTCCCGGCGCGGTACTGGGATATCTGGACGGTGGAGGAGCGGTAAGATGACCCATGTGCTGGTTCTGGGGGCTTCGGGCATGCTGGGGTCGATGGTCACCGATGTGCTGGCGCGTGCGCCGGATCTGGCCGTGACCGCCACGGTGCGCGACGAGGGGCTGAGGGCGGCGGCGCAGGAGCGCCTGCCTTCGGTGGAATGGCTCCGGTTCGATGCGGCGACGTGGGATCCGCGCCGCGCGCCGCTGCCCGGGCAGCGGCCGGGAAGCTGGGTCATCAACTGTATCGGGATCACCAAGCCCCTGATCCGCGACGACCATCCGGCGGAGGTGCTGCGGGCCCTGCAGATCAACAGCCTCCTCCCGTATGCCCTTGCCGAAGCGGTGGCCTCGGCGGGAGGACGCATGATTCAGATCGCCACGGACTGCGTCTTCTCCGGCAGGCGCGGCGCCTACACCGAGGCGGACCCCCACGATCCGCTGGACGTCTACGGCAAGAGCAAGAGCCTGGGCGAGCCCCACCTGCCGGGTGTGCACCACCTGCGGTGCTCGATCATCGGGCCGGAACCGAAGGACTACAAGTTCCTGCTGGAGTGGTTCGTGCGCCAGCCGAGGGGCGCGAGCGTGCAGGGGTACCGGAACCACCGCTGGAACGGGGTGACGACCCTGCACTTCGCGCGGGTGTGCCTGGGAGTGATCACTTCAGGTCTTCCCCTCCCCCCGCTGCACCATCTCGTCCCCGGCGGCGCGCTGACCAAGGCCGAAATGCTGCACGTCTTTTCCGAAGTGTACGGCCGACAGGATATTGCCATCCGTGAAGTCGATGCGAAGGACGTGATCGACCGGACGCTGGCCACGACCGACCCCGCGACGAACGCAGCGCTGTGGGCGCAGGCGGGATATGTCACCCCTCCGACGGTGCCGGAGATGATCCGGGAACTGGGGCGTTTCGACTACCGGCTGGCCGGCATGGTGGCCGTCCCCCAGCCGACGCCGTCGTAGCGGTGTCCGGCGGACTGGCCGTCGTCCTGGGGATTCGGCCTGATGTCATCCGGGCCAGCCTCATCCTGGAGTTCCTGCGCGAGCGCGGCGTCCCGTACACCTTCATCTGGTCGGGACAGCACTACTCGGACAACCTGAAGGATGTCTTCTTCCGGCAGCTCCGTGTCCCCGCGCCCGATATCGAGCTCGGCATCTCCGCCGAGCACGACGCCGAGCTGGTGGGCCGTCTGGTGATCGCCCTTGCGCCGGTCCTTGAGTGGCTGCGCCCGGAGGCCGCGGTCTTCCTGGGCGACACCAACACCGTGATGGGGTGCCTGGCCGCGGCCCAGCTCAACATCCCGGTGGTGCACATCGAGGGGTGTATGCGTTCCTACGACTGGCGGATGCCGGAGGAGAAGTACCGGACCATCGTGGACCATCTGGCCGACGTGATCTACGCCTACCTGGAAGAATACAAGCGGCAGGGCGAGCGCGAGGGGTTGAGCCCCGAACGGATCGTCGTGACGGGCAACCCCATCGTGGACGTGCTCTCCCGCTACTACTTCGGTCGGCGGGAACATTTCGAGGCGGTGGCCTCCCCGGGATTCTTCCAGGCGCGCGGTCTCCGGCGCCATCACTACTATCTGATGACCTGCCACCGGCGGGAGAACGTCCAGGACAGGGCGGCGTTAGCGCGGGTCCTGGCCCTGGCCGGCGCGGCCGACGCGCCTGTCTACTTCGCCGCCAGCTATCGGACACAGCGCATGATCAAGACCTTCGGGCTGACGCTGCCGGAGACCGTCATCCTGGCCGATCCGATCGGCTACGAAGAGTTCCTCACCCTGATGACGAACTCGCGCGGTGTCTTCACCGATTCGGGCACCGTGGTCGAGGAGGCCTGCATCCTCCAGGTCCCGTCGGTGCAGATGCGTCGATCCACGGAGCGGCCCCAGGTCTATGACGTCGGGGCGTGCGTGAAGTTCGATCCGGGCGATGCCGCCGGGTTTTCGGTGGAGGCGGTCCTCGACCGGCTGACGCGCCTCCGGGGGAAGACCTGGCCCAACCCCTTCGGCGACGGTCGGGCCTCCGAGCGGATTGTCGACGATCTGGCGGCCAGGCTCTCCTCCGGGAGGTTCGCCGGCCATCGCCCGCAGGATTACCCGATGGATGTGAGCCGGGCCTACCGTGGGGATGGGCTGTAGATGCGGGTCATCATCCTCACCCAGCACTACAAGCCGGAGCCGCTGCCCAAAGCCCACGAGCTCGCCGAGGGACTTGCCGTCCGCGGTCACCAGGTGACGGTCATCACCGGCTTCCCCAACTATCCTACAGGCCGGCTGTACGACGGGTATCGGATCCGTCCCTGGACGGTTCAGACGATCGACGGCGTGCGCGTCGTCCGGCTCGCCCTCTATCCAGATCACAGCGCCTCGGCCCTGCGCCGTCTGGCCAACTACGGATCGTTCATGGCCATGGCCGCCGTACTCGGTCCAATTTTCGCCGGGCCGGCAGACGCGATGTTCGTCATTCATCCGCCGCTGACCATCGCCATCCCGGCGTATGTCATCGGACGGCTGCGCCATGTGCCCTACGTCTTCGCCGTGGGCGATCTCTGGCCCGAGGCAATCGTCGCCGCGGGTATGCTGCGCGAGGGCCTCCCCGTGCGGATGCTCCGGCGTCTGGCGCGGTTCGCCTACCGGCACGCCGCGGTGGTGGCGCCGGTGACTTCCGCGATCGGAGAGCACCTGGCCGCAGCGGGCGTCCCCCGCGCCAGACTCCGGGTCATCCCGGACTGGGTAGACGAGGTGCTCTACCGGCCCCTCCCGCCGGACCCGGCCCTGGCGGCGCAGCTGGGCGTGGCCGGCCGATTCACCGTGATGTTCGCCGGACAGATCGGGATTGTGCAGCACCTGTCCACGGTGGTCGAGGCCGCCGCGCTCCTGGGCGATCATCCGGACGTGCGGTTCGTGATCGTCGGGGACGGCGTGGACCGGGCCCGCCTGATCCGAGACGTGGAAGCCAGGAGACTGACGAACATCACCTTTCCCGGACAGCGGCCGCCGGAGGAGATGCCGCGCCTGCTGGCGCTGGCCGACGTGCTGCTGGTGCATCTCAGCGGAGATCCGATCTTTCGCCTGAGCGTGCCGGCGAAGGTCTACGCCTACATGGCCTGCGGCAAGCCGATCCTGGCTGCCCTCGACGGCGCGGGCGCCGAGGTCGTGCGCGCCGCCGGAGCCGGACTGGTCTGCCCGCCGGCGCAGCCGCGCGCCCTGGCTGATGCGGTGCTGGAATTCCGCCGCCTGTCTGTGGCGACGAGACAGGAGATGGGACGGCGCGCCAGGGAAGTGTTCCTGGGCCGGTATGCCCGGCGCGTCGTCCTGGATCAGTGCGAGGCGCTGCTGGCGCGCGTGGCGCGGGACCGACGACAGGCGGTGACGGAAAGTTGACGATGCGCAGACTCAACCGGGGGACCGTGCTGCGGCTGCTGGCGGACACGCTGCTGGTGAACACCGCGCTGGTGCTGGCTTACACGTTACGCCTTGTCATTTACGTGCTGGCCGTGAATCCGCCCGGGGTGCGGTGGCTGATCACCGAGGAGGCACGGCACCTCGCTTTCCTGAGCCCGGTCCTCACCCTTTTGGCCCTGGCCATTTTCGCCCTCAGCGGTTTCTACACGTACGGCCGCGTCTACCGGGGCCGGTACAAGGCCGTCGTCGTCGCTCAGGCGGTTACCCTGATTTACATACTGCTGGCCTTGTTGTCGTACTTGCGGGTGGTCCCGGCCGTTCCGCGCGGAATCTGGATCGGCGGGTGGCTGCTGACCCTGCTGTTCGTCGGCGGGGCACGGGTACTCGCGGTCGCCTGGGCTGAGGTGTCGCACCGCGAGGCACGGCTGCTCCGGCTGCGGGAGGATGCGTCCGTCCGGCGGGTGCTGGTTATCGGCGGAGCCGGGTACGTCGGCTCGGCGCTGGTGCGCCAGTTGCTGGACCGTGGGTATGGCGTTCGTGTCCTGGACATGTTGCTGTACGGCGATCAGGCGATGCGCGAGTTGCGGGCGCACCCCAATTTTGAGTTCCTCCAGGGTGACTTCCGCAATGTGGAGGCGGTCGTTCGGGCCATGCAGGATGTGGACGCCGTGGCCCACCTCGGAGCGATCGTCGGGGATCCGGCCGGAGACCTGGAACCCCAGGTCACCCTCGAGGTCAACGTCGCCGCGACGCGGCTGATCGCCGAGGTGGCCCGGGGCGTTGGCGTCCGGCGGTTCGTCTTCACCTCCACCTGCAGCGTGTACGGAGCGAGTGACGGCCTGCTGGATGAACGGTCTCCCGTTAACGCCATCTCCCTGTACGCCAAGTCGAAACTGGATTCCGAGGCCATCCTCCTGGGCATGACCGACGGACAGTTCTCACCGGTGATTCTGCGGCTGGGGACCCTCTACGGCCTCTCCTATCGCCCGCGCTTCGACCTGGTGGTCAACCTGCTGGCGGCCCAGGCCGTACTGGAGCACCGGATCACCATCGTGGACGGCGACCAGTGGCGTCCTTTCGTGCACGTCGAGGACGCGGCACGCGCCATCCTGCGCTGCCTGGAAGTGCCGGCCACGCTGATCGCAGGGCAGGTGTTCAACGTCGGGGCCACGGCGGAGAACTACCAGATCAAGGATCTCGGCGCCATGATCATGGCTCTGGTCCCGGGCACCGAAGTGCGCACGCGGGAAAGCGGGGGGGAACGGCGCAACTACCGGGTCTCCTGCGACAAGATTGCCCGGACCCTCGGTTACCGACCGCTGCGGACGGTACGCGACGGAATCGCGGAGATCAAGGGCGCGATCGAACGAGGCGAAATCCAGGATTACACGGCCAGCGAGTACAGCAACTACAAGTTCCTTTCCCAGGCCCGCGCCGCTTTGGTGCGCACCGAGGGGGCGCCCCCGGCGCAGGTCGGTCCGTGAAAGCGATCATCCCCGTGGCCGGGTACGGCACGCGGCTGCGGCCCCATACCCACACCCAGCCCAAGGCCCTGATGCACGTGGCCGGCAAGCCCATCCTGGCCCACATCATCGACGAGCTGGCCGCCGTGGGCGTGGACGAGATCGTCCTCGTCGTGGGCTACCTGGGGGAGAAGATCGAGGCCTTCGCCCGCCAGCGGTACGGCCACCTCCGCCTGCACTTCGTGGTGCAGGAGGAGCCGCTGGGCAACGGCCATGCCGTCTACGTGGCGCGGGCGCACCTGGACGGCTCGCCCGTGGTCCTGATCTTCGGCGACACGATCATCAAGGGCGACCTGGCCGGGCTCCTCGCCCGGCGGGAGTCGCTGGCCGGGGTAAAGCCGGTGGACGATCCCCGGCGTCTGGGCGTGGTGGAGGTGGACGCGCGGGGCCGGATCAGGCGGTTCATCGAGAAGCCCGAGCACCCCACCTCCAATCTGGCCCTGATCGGCGTCTACCACATCTGGAACTCCGCGGCGCTGGCCGCGGCGCTGGAGCGGCTGGTGCGCGAGGACCGGCGGGTCCGGGGGGAGTTCTGGCTGGCCGACGGATTGCAGCTGATGGTGGACGCCGGCGAGCCGATGGGGACCTTCCCCATCGACCACTGGTACGACTGCGGGACGGCGGAGTCGCTGCTGGCGGCCAACCACGAGCTGCTGGAGATGGTCCCCCCGCACCCCCCGCGGGCCGCCGACGCCACCGTGGTCATCCCCCCGTCCTATGTGAGCCCGGCGGCGGAGATCAGCGGGTCGGTCATCGGCCCCTACGTCTCCATCGCCGAAGGCGCCCGCGTCACTCACTCGGTGATCCGCGACTCCATCGTCAACGCCTACGCCGAGGTGGCGGACGCCCTGCTGGAACGCTCCATCGTCGGCGAACGGGCCGTGGTCAAGGGCCGGCCCGCCCGGGTCAACGTCGGCGACTCCTCGGCCATCGAGCTGACCTGAGCGCCCGCTGTCCGGGCGCGGCGCTCCCGGCGCCGTGGTAGACTGATGCCACGGTCGGGCGCGACGTGGCTCAAGGGAGGCGGTGTCATGATCTCCGAAGATCACTCTAATGCCCGGGCGCCGCTCCCAAGGGCGGCAGAGACGGACCGGGCGCTGGCCGAGGTGGCGCGGCGTCACGACGTCCGCCTCGTCATCGCCTTCGGCTCACGGGCGAAGGGGAAGGTCCATCCGGGTAGCGATCTTGATCTCGCCGTGCTGGTGGACAGACCTGCCGACCACAGGGAAGAGGATCTGGGCGCCGACCTGCAGGCGCTCTTTCCCGACCGGATCGTCGACGTGGTCTGGTTGCATCGCGCAGACCCCCTGCTGGCGTGGGAGATCACGCGGGCTGGCCGGCTGCTCTACGGAGAGCGGAGCGAGTGGACACGGTACGCTATCTACGCCTGGCGCCGATTCGTGGACTACATGCGGTTCTTTGACCTCGAGGCCGACGCCGTAGAGCGGGGCGTCGCCCGCCTGCGCCATGCCCGTTGACCGGATCCTGGTCACGCGGAAGATCGCCCTGATCCTTGAAGATCTGAAAGATCTGGAGCCTCTGCGCAGGCTGCCGGCAACGGAGTTCCTCGCCAGCAGGACGCATCGGCTGGTAGCCGAGCGACTGCTCGAGCGGATCATCGGCCGCATGATCGACATCAACTATCATCTGATCACCGAGGTGGCCGGGCTGCCGCCGAAGGATTTCTACGAGTCGTTCGTCAGGTTGGCCGCCCTCGGCGTCCTGTCACCGGACCTGGCCGCCGCCTTGGCCCCGGCGGCCGGTCTGAGGAATCGCCTGGCCCACGAGTACAACGAGATCGACTATCGGAAGATCCATGAGGCGATCGGCCGCATCCTGGAGCAGGTCGGGCCGTATCTGGAGGCGGTGCGGGGGTTCGTGGAGGGTTTGTCTGATTGACAGCGCCTTTCGCCCCACGGTAGAATGGGCCGTTGCCATGAAAACGATGTT
Source organism: Armatimonadota bacterium (assembly GCA_031459765.1). Lineage (NCBI taxonomy): Bacteria > Bacillati > Candidatus Sysuimicrobiota > Candidatus Sysuimicrobiia > Candidatus Sysuimicrobiales > Candidatus Kaftiobacteriaceae > Candidatus Kaftiobacterium > Candidatus Kaftiobacterium secundum. The sequence continues at coordinate 56,132 of JAVKHY010000011.1, forward strand.
GCCCCGGGAGTACCGCCGGACGCGGCGCTGGTACGTCGTGGACGCCGACGGGCAGGTCCTCGGCCGGCTGGCCACGCGGGTGGCCGCGTTGCTGCGCGGCAAGCACAAGGCGCTGTTCACGCCGCATCTGGACGCCGGCGACGGCGTGATCGTGGTAAACGCGGAGAAGGTCCGGGTGACCGGGCGCAAGGCCGAGCGCAAGATCGTCTACCGGCACAGCGGCTATCCGGGAGGGCTGAAGGCCCGGACGCTGGGCAGTCTGCTCAAGACCAGGCCGGAGCGGGTCATCACCGACGCGGTGCGGGGAATGCTGCCCCAGACGCCGCTGGGCGACCGGATGATCCGCCGGCTCAAGGTCTACCGGGGCGCCGAGCACCCGCACCGGGCGCAGCAGCCGGCGATGGTTTCGGAGACGAGGTGAACTGACGTGGCCGTGGAGACGGTGGCCAGCGGGACCGGACGCCGGAAGAATGCCGTGGCCCGGGTGCGCCTGCTCCCGGGCAGCGGCAAGATCATCGTCAACGGCAAGACGGCCCAGGAGTATTTTTCCCGTCCGGCGCTGCTGACCATGCTGGAACAGCCGCTGGTTGCCGCCGAGGCCCAGGGCCGGTTCGACGTTGTGGCCACGGTCGTCGGCGGCGGCATCTCCGGCCAGGCCGGCGCGCTGCGCCACGGGATCGCCCGGGCCCTGGCCGCCTCCGACGGCGCGCTGCGGTCGCCGCTGCACAAGGCCGGGCTGCTCACCCGGGATCCCCGGATGAAGGAGCGCAAGAAGTACGGGCGCAAGCGCGCGCGGAAGGGGTTCCAGTACTCGAAGCGGTAACTGTCGTCCTGCGGGAGAGGTGGAGGAAGGCAGAGACCCGGTGATCCGGGTCTCTGCTCTTTTTGTGTGTCGGCGAGGTCTACCGGGCGTCAGGGGTCGGGCACAGCACTGGTACCACGACCGCCGAGGCTTCGATGCGCAACGCTCTGGCCGCCACGCTCCTCCCGCTCGTCCTCACCGCCCTCCTGGCGGCGGCCGGGCCCGCCTTCGGCGGTCCGGTCACTCACGTCGTGCGCCCGGGCGAGAACCTCTTCCGCATCGCCCTGCGCTATGGGGTCACGGTCGAGGCGATCGCTCGGGCCAACGGCATCGTCGATCCGGAGCGCATCCGGGCCGGCCTGGTCCTCACCATTCCCGCATCCTCGATGCGCCCGGCGGCGTTGACCTCCGCGGCCGCCGCGCGCCCCGGTATCCCCAGGGCCGCGGCCGTCGCCCGCTCCTACCGCGTCCAGCGCGGCGATACGCTCTTCGCCATCGCCCGGCGCTTCGACACCACGGTGGCCGCGTTGCAGGCGACCAACGGGCTGCGCTCGGAGCTCATCCACCCCGGCCAGGTCCTGACGATCCCCGGCGAGCGCCCGGTGCCGTCCACCCCCGGCGCGCCGCGGCCGCCGGCGACGGCGCCCTCCCGTCCGGCGCCGCGCCCCTTCCGGACCCCGCTCTCCGTGGAGGTCGGCGATGAGGTCCGGGCCGCGCAGGCGCTGCGGCTGCGCAGCGGTCCGAAGTCGTACCTCGTGGCCATCACGCTGGTCGCTCCGGAGACGCCGCTGCGGGTGCTGGCCCGCACCGACGGCTGGTACCAGGTGCGGCTGCCGGACGGCGACGAGGGGTGGGTGAGGGACGACGAACTGCGCACCCTCCCGCGCGCGACGCCGGCCCCCGCCGCCCTCGTCCGCGGCGCGGACATTGTGCGGGACGCGATGCGCTACCTCGGCGTGCCCTACCGCTGGGGCGGGACCTCCGCGCAGAGCGTGGACTGCTCCGGCTTCGTCTACCTCATCTTCGGGGCGCGCCTGCCGGATCTGGCGCGCCTGCGCTCCTACGATTACTTCCGGATGGGGACGCCGGTGAAGAGCGAAGACCTCCTGCCGGGCGACCTGGTATTCTTCACCACCTATGCGCCCGGGCCGTCCCACGTGGGCATCTACATCGGCGACGGGAGGTTCATCCACGCCTCCTCGGGTGCCCGCCGGGTGGTCGTCTCGCCGCTGGCCGACGCCTACTACGCCGCCCGCTACCTCGGCGCGCGCCGCCTGCTCGCCCCCTGACCGCGGGAGTCTACCACTCTATTGGTTTGGAGGCACTCCGTCAACCGGCGGGCGCCGGTGGTGGACGGGGGAGGGGTGGAGGCCCCGCTTTCCAGAAGAAGCAGGGATGTGGGACAGCCCAGGTCGTCGGCGGTCCGTCGCGTCCTCATCCTCGGCGCCGGAGGGCGCGACTTCCACAACTTCAACGTCTTCTTCCGGACGCGGCCGGAGTACGAGGTGGTGGGCTTCACCGCCACGCAGATCCCGGCCCTCGAGGGCCGCGTCTATCCGCCGGCGCTGGCCGGGGAGCGCTATCCGCAGGGCATTCCCATCTACCCCGAGGAGGACCTGGAGCGGCTGATCCGCGAGCACCGGGTGGACGACGTGGTCTTCGCCTACAGCGACGTCTCCCACGAGCACGTGATGCACCTGGCCAGCCGGGCCGCGGCCTGCGGCGCCTCCTTCCTCCTGCTCGGTCCCCGGGACACGATGCTGGCGTCCAGGGTGCCGGTGGTGAGCATCGGCGCGGCGCGGACCGGCGCCGGGAAGAGCCAGACCACCCGCCGCGTGGCGGCCGTCCTGAAGCGGTTCGGCCGGCGCGTCGCGGTCATCCGCCACCCCATGGCCTACGGGGATTTCGTCCGTCAGCGCGCCCAGCGCTTCGCCACGCTGGAGGACCTGGATCGCTACGACGCCACCATCGAGGAGCGCGAAGAGTACGAACCGCACCTGCTGCAGGGGACCATTGTCTATGCCGGCGTGGACTACGCCGAGGTGCTGGCCCGGGCCGAAGCCGAGGCGGAGGTCATCGTCTGGGACGGCGGGAACAACGACTTCCCCTTCCTGCGCCCGTCCCTGCACATCGTCGTCCTGGATCCCCACCGCGCCGGGCACGAACTCCGCTACCACCCCGGAGAGACCAACCTGCGCATGGCGGACGTCCTGGTCATCAACAAGGTGGACACGGCGCGGCCGGACGACGTGATGGTCGTGCGCGCCAACGCCGCCCGGGTGAATCCGCGGGCCGTGATCGTCGAGGCCGCCTCCCCGGTCAGCGTCGACGACCCCGCACTCATCCGCGGCCGGCGGGTCCTCGTCGTGGAGGACGGCCCCACCCTGACCCACGGGGGGATGGCCTTCGGCGCGGCCACCCTGGCCGCCCGCAACCACGGGGCCAGAGAGCTCGTCGATCCACGCCCGCATGCGGTGGGCAGCATCCGCGAGGTGTTCGAGGAGTACCGGCACCTGGGGCCGGTGCTGCCGGCGATGGGGTACGGCCCGGAGCAGGTGCGCGAACTGCGGGAGACGATCGAGCGGGCCGGGGCGGAGGTCGTGGTGATCGGCACGCCGGTGGATCTGCGCCGCCTGATGACGCTGGCCGCCCCGGCCGTCCGGGTGCGTTACGAGCTGGAGGAGCGGACCCGCCCGGACCTCGAGGACATCCTGCGGGAGTGGCAGGAGGGACGTTGAAGATGGCTGCGGAGATGCTCCGGGGGCGCGATCTGCTCTCCATGGACGACCTCAGCCGGGAGGAGCTGCAGGCCGTGCTGGCGCGGGCCGCCGACCTCAAGGCGCGCCTGCGCGCCGGGGAGCAGCCGCCGGTGGCGGCGGGGAAGACGCTGGCCATGATCTTCGAGAAGCCGTCGCTGCGCACGCGGGTGACCTTCGAGGTCGGGATGCGTCAGCTGGGCGGCCAGGCCGTCTACCTGGCCCCGCAGGACATCCAGCTGGGCACGCGGGAGAGCGTCCCCGATGTGGCCCGCAACCTCTCCCGGTGGGTGGAGGCGATCATGGCCCGCACCTACGCCCACCGGACGGTCCAGGAGCTGGCCGACCACGCCTCGGTGCCCGTCATCAACGGGCTCTCGGATCGGGAACACCCCTGCCAGACGCTGGGCGACCTGCTCACCATTCAAGAGCACTTCGGGCGACTGGAGGGGATCCGCCTGACGTGGGTGGGCGACGGCAACAACGTGCTCCACTCGCTGCTCCTCGGCGGGGCCAAGGTCGGCCTGCGGATCACCGTGAGCACCCCGCCGGCCTATGAGCCGGCGGGGGAAGTGGTCGCCCGGGCCCGGGCCATCGGCGGGGAGGGGGCGGTGGTCCTCATGCCCGACCCCTACGAGGCGGTGCGCGGGGCCGACGTCATCTACACCGACGTCTGGGTGAGCATGGGGCAGGAGGCCGAGCGCGAACAGCGGCTGCGCGCCTTCGCCGGGTACCGGGTCGACGGCGCCCTCCTCCGTGCCGCCGGGGGGCCGGTCAGGGTCATGCACTGCCTGCCGGCGCACCGGGGAGAGGAGATCACCGCGGAGGTGCTGGACGGTCCCCAGGCCATCGTCCTGGACCAGGCCGAGAACCGGCTGCATGCACAGAAGGGACTGCTGGCGATGATACTCTAGCGGCGAGGCCTCATGCCCGTTGAGATCCGGCTCCTGGACATCCTGGACATCCTGATTGTGACCGTGCTCGTCTACCAGGTGCTGCTGCTCATCCGCGGCACCCGGGCGGTGCAGCTGGTGACGGGGTTGGGGGTGCTGCTCCTGGTTTACGCCATCAGCCGGTGGCTGCAGCTGCACACCCTGCAGTCGCTGCTGGAATACCTGGGGGCCGTCATCCCGCTCGCCCTCCTTGTGCTCTTCCAGCCCGAGCTCCGCCGGATGCTGGAACAGCTGGGGCGGGGCGGCGTGCTGGTCACCGGGCTGGCCCCGCCCGGATTGGCCCGCGAGGAGGCCATCCGCCTGGCCAACGACCTCTCGCGGGCCGGGCGTGTGCTGAGTCTGCGGAAGATCGGGGCGCTGATCGTGCTGGAGCGTCGCACCGGGCTCACGGACTTCATCGAGACCGGCATCAAGGTGGACGGCGTGGTCACGGTGCAGCTCCTCATCAACCTCTTCTTCCCCAACTCGCCGCTGCACGACGGGGCGGCGATCATCCGGGGCAACCGGGTCATGGCCGCGGGCTGCCTGCTCCCCTTGAGCGAGAACCCCGGTCTCAGCCGCACGCTGGGCACGCGCCACCGCGCCGCGGTGGGCATCTCCGAGCAGACCGACGCCGTGGCCATCGTCATCTCGGAGGAGACGGGGACGATCTCGCTGGCCCGCGACGGCGAACTGATCCGCGGGCTCTCCGAGGAAGAGCTGAAGGCCTCGCTGCTGGAGCTGTTCACCCCCGAAGCGCAGGGGGGCCGGGTCCGCTGGCGGTGGTGGCGGGTGGCGGCGCGACGATGAGGTTCCGGCGCATCAACGAACAGACCCTGCTGCTGGTGCTGTCCTTCCTCATCAGCGTGGCCCTGTGGGCCTACGTGACCTCGGCCCGGATCACTCCGGCGCCCCAGGCGACGACCAAAGTCGTGGCCGTGGTCCCGGCCATCACCGGCGAGCCGGCCTACGGTTACAGCCTGCTCGGCATCCGCGTCACCCCGCTGACGGTGACGCTGACCGGTCCCCCGGCGGTCCTGGCCCCCATTCAGTCCGTGTCCACGGAGCCGGTGAATATCGGGGGACAGACGCGCGACTTCGTGCAGGAAGTCGCCGTCCTGCCGCCTCCCGGCACGCAGGTCGGCGGCCGCGTGCGGGTGGCGGTCCAGATCGTGCCGGCGGTGGCCGTGACGACGGTGCGGGGAATCCCCGTCCAGGTGCCGCCCCTGCCCGGGGGGTACGTGGCCGAGGTCCAGCCGGACCGCGTCGCCGTGGAGGTGCAGGGGCCGGTGACGGTGGTGAACCGGCTGCGGGCGGCGGACTTCACGGCCCGCGTGGACGGCCTGGAGGCGACCGTGGGGCGGCAGCGGGCGCAGGTCAGGGTGCAGGCCCCGCCCCAGGTCGAGGTGCTCAACATCACCCCGGCCGGCGTGACCGTGACGGTGCGCAGGGGCGGCTAGCATGGGCCGGTTGTTCGGGACCGACGGAATTCGGGGGGTGGCCAACGTGGACCTCACCCCGGAGCTGGCCTTCAAGGTCGGCCGCGCCGCCGCACACGTCCTGGGCGACGCCGGCGGCCGCTTCGTCATCGGACACGACACCCGGCTGTCCGGGGAGATGCTGGAGGCGGCGCTGGTCGCGGGCATCTGCTCCACCGGGGGCCGCGTGCTGCGGGCGGGCATCCTGCCCACGCCGGCGCTGGCCTACCTGGGCCGGGTCCACCGGGCGGTGGCCGTGGCCATCTCGGCCTCGCACAATCCGGTGGAGGACAACGGGATCAAGTTCTTCGGGCCGGACGGCTTCAAGCTGCCGGACGCGGTGGAGGACGCCATCGAGGCCTCCCTGGACCGCCACGACCTCCGCCGGGCGGTCGGGGCGGAGGTGGGGCGGACCGAGGTGCTGCCCGACGCCGCGGAGCGCTACGCCGACTACGTGGCCTCCCTGGCCACGGCCCGGTGCGACGGCCTGCGGGTGGTGGTGGACTGCGCCTTCGGCGCGGCCTGCCCGGTGGCGCCGCTGGTCTGGGAACGGCTCGGCGCCACCGTCATCCCGATCAACGCCGCGCCCGACGGCAGCCGCATCAACGTGGACTGCGGCTCCACCCATCCCGAGGTGATCCAGGCCGCCGTGCGGGAGCACGGCGCCGACCTGGCCTTCGCCCACGACGGGGACGCGGACCGGGTGATCGCGGCGGATGAGACGGGCCGGATCGTGGACGGGGACGCCATCATGGGAGTGTGCGCCCTGCACCTGGCCCGGGCCAACCGCCTGCCGGGGAACGTCGTGGTGGCGACCGTGATGTCGAACCTCGGGCTGGAACTCGCCCTGCGCCGGGCCGGCCTCCGTCTGGAGCGCACCCGGGTCGGCGACCGCTACGTGCTGGAGCGGATGCGCGAACTGGATGCCAGACTGGGCGGGGAGCAAAGCGGCCACGTCATCTTCCTCGACCACGCCACCACCGGCGACGGTCTCGTCACGGCGGTCCAGGTCGTCAACGTGATGATGGAGACAGGCCGAAGGCTGAGCGACCTGGCCGCGCCCATCGAGCGCTTCCCGCAGGTCCTCAAGAACGTGCGCGTGGCCGTCCGCGACGGGATCGGCGCCCATCCGGCCGTGCAGGCCGCCGTGGGCGAGGCGGAGCGACGGCTCCGGGGACGCGGGCGCGTGCTGGTGCGCCCCTCGGGGACCGAGCCGCTGGTCCGGGTGATGGTGGAAGCCGACGACGCCGGCGAGGCGGAGGAGGTGGCCAGCCTCCTGGCAGACGTGATCGGCCGGGCCTTCGGCGCGCCGGCCTCGTGAGCGGTTCCGTTCCCCAGGCGGTCGTCCTGCTGGGCGTGCCAGTGCACCCCGTGACGATGGACGAGGCCGTGGAGCGGGTGCACGCCCTGCTCCGCGGAGGGGGATCGCACTTGGTCGTCACCCTCAACGCGCCCATGCTCGGCCGGGCGGCGCGCGACGAGGCGTACCGCCGGGTGGTCCAGGCCGCGGCCCTCGTCACCCCCGACGGGATGGGGACGCTGCTCGTGGGGCGGATCCTCGGCCGGCGGTTGCCGGAGCGGGTGGCCGGGGTGGACCTGGCCGACCGTCTCTGCGCCCTGTGCGCGCGGGAAGGATTCCGGGTCTTCTTCCTCGGCGCATCTCCCGGCGTCGCGGAGGCGGCGGCCGCCCGGCTGCGGGAGCGGCATCCCGGCCTCCCCGTCGCCGGCACGGCCCACGGGTACTTCTCTCCGGCGGAAGAACCGGGGATCGTGGACCGCATCAGGGCGGCGAGGACGGATCTCCTCCTGGTCGCGCTGGGCGCGCCGCGACAGGAGTTCTGGCTGGCCGCCCATCTGGCCCGCACGGGGGCCCGCGTGGGCATGGGGGTGGGCGGGACCTTCGACGTCTACGCCGGGCGGACCCGCCGCAGTCCGCCGTGGCTGCAGCGGGCGGGGCTGGAGTGGCTGGATCGGGCGCTGCGCGAGCCGCGGCGCTGGCCGGTGGCGGCGGGCATTCCCGGCGTGCTGTGGCTGGCCGTGAGAGCGCGCCTGGCCGAGCGCCTCCGCCTCAGGCGCGCTCCGGATTGAAGATGCGGATGCGCTCAGTCTGCGCGGCACGGAGCAGTCCCCCCGCCGTCAACACGGCGGTCCCGGCTCGCCGCGGAGGCAGGGAGCCCGGGCAGAGCGGGTCGAACTCTTTTAGAGCCCGCGGTAGGACGCGGGCGCAGCGGGGAGGAGGTGGGAGGACCAGCAAATCGGTGCCGCAGCGCCTGCCCCCTGGATTCGCACCCAGGGGTGACGAGGGAGGGGAACTCGAACCAGTCGGCGGGTGACCCTAGGCCCCGTTCCGGGTCTGCACCGGCCCCGGCGCCCGCCGGGGTCAAGGCGGCTCACAAACCCCGGAGGCAACTCCGGCCCAGAAGGCCGCCGGGAACAGGACAGATAGGCCGTCGTTTGCTGTCCGGCACGCCATCAGCGGACGCGCGCAGTACCACATCGACGCCCCCTTCGGGGGACGTGGAGGTCTGTCCATGTGCGGCATCATCGGCTATATCGGGCACCGGGACGCCCTGCCGATCCTGCTGGACGGCCTGCGGAAGCTGGAGTACCGCGGGTACGACTCGGCGGGAGTCGCGGTGCTGGGCAACGGGCACATCGAGATCTGCAAGACGGCGGGCAAACTGGCCCGCCTGGCCGAACTGACGGCGGCCACCCACCTGTCCGGTTCCGTGGGCATCGGCCACACCCGGTGGGCGACCCACGGCCTGCCCACCGACCGGAACGCCCACCCCCACAGCGACTGCACCGGGTCGGTCGTCGTCATCCACAACGGGATCATCGAGAACTTCCTGCCCCTGCGGGAGGCGCTGCGGTCGCGCGGGCACACCTTCCGCTCCGACACGGACACGGAGGTCCTGGCCCACCTCATCGAGGAGGCGCTGGGGGCCCGGCCCGGGACGCCCCTCGAGGAGGCGGTGCGCGTGGCCGTGAGCCAGGCCCGGGGAGCCTACGCCATCGTCGTGATGTGCCGAGAGCAGCCCGACCGGATCGTGGCCGTGCGGCAGATCAGCCCGCTCATCGTCGGGCTGGGACGCGGCGAGACGATCCTGGCCTCGGACATCCCGGCGCTGCTGGCCCACACCCGCGACGTGCTGATCATCGAGGACGGCGAGCTGGCGGTGTTGACGCGCGGGGGCGCCACCGTCCAGACCCTGGCCGGCGCCCCGGTGCAGAAGTCCCCGATCCGCATCACCTGGGATGCCGCCATGGCGGAGAAGGGCGGCTACCCCCACTTCATGATCAAAGAGATCCACGAGCAACCGCGCGCCCTGCAGGAGACGATGATGGGCCGCCTGGACGCCGAGGGTCGGGTGGAACTGGACGGCGTGAGGTACACCGACGAGCAGATCCGGACGCTGCACAAGGTGTGGATCACGGCGTGCGGGACAGCCTACCACGCGGGGCTGGTCGGCCGCTGGTGGATCGAGCACCTGGCGAAGGTGGCCGCGGAGCCGGAGCTGGCCAGCGAGCTGCGGTATCGCGATCCGCTCATCACCCCCCAGACCCTGACGGTGGCGATCAGCCAGTCCGGGGAGACGGCGGACACGCTGGCTGCGGTGCGCGAGGCGCGGGCCCGCGGGTCGCGGGTGCTGGCCGTGACCAACGTCGTGGGCAGCACGCTGGCCCGCGACGCCGACGACGTCCTCTACATCCGCGCCGGCCCGGAGATCGCCGTGGCCAGCAGCAAGGCCTACATCACCATGCTGGCCGCGCTGGCCATGCTGGCCCTCGACCTGGCGCTCCGCCGGGGGACGCTGACCTCCGACCAGGCCTCGGCGATCATCCGGGAGATGAAGGCGCTCCCGGCGCAGGCGCAGGAGGTGCTGAAGCGGGAGGGCCAGGTCCAGGCCCTGGCCGAGCGGCTGGCCTCCGCGGAGCACGTCTTCTTCATCGGCCGCGGACTGGACTACGCCGCGGCTATGGAGGGCTCCCTCAAGCTCAAGGAGATCTCCTACATACACTCAGAGGCCCTGGCCGCCGGCGAGCTGAAGCACGGCACCCTGGCCCTGGTGACGGAGGGCACGCCGGTGTTCGCCCTCGTCACCCAACGCCACGTCCACGAGAAGACGCTGTCCAACATCCAGGAGGTGAAGGCCCGGGGCGGCCACGTCATCGCCCTGGCCTACGACGACGACCGGGAGATCACCCGGTTCGCCGACGAGGCGCTGCGCATCCCGCCGACCGACGACCTGCTGGCCCCGGTCCTGGCCATCATCCCCCTGCAGCTCTTCGCCTACCATGTGGCGCGCCTGCGGGGGAACGACATCGACCAGCCGCGAAATCTGGCCAAGAGCGTCACCGTGGAGTGAGTCCGGGGAGAAGGGGAGACGGTCCGTGGCGATCGACGAGGAGCTGCTGAAGATCCTGGCCTGTCCGCTGGATAAGGCGCCGGTGGAGCTGCGGGGCGACCGCATCGTCTGCACCCAGTGCGGCCGGCGCTATCCGATCCGGGACGGCATCCCCATCATGCTGATCGACGAAGCGGAACTGCCGGCCTGAGGCCCCCAGCAGCGATGGACGTCCGCGGCATCGGTGTGGACATCGTCGAGGTCGAGCGCATCGCCCGGGCGCTGGAGCGGTGGGGAGACGCCTTCGTCTTTCGCCTCTTCACCCCGGGGGAGGACGTCCGTGCCCGCCATCCCCGCCTGCGCAGCCAGCGGCTGGCCGCCCGCTTTGCCGCCAAGGAAGCGGTGATGAAGGCGTTGGGCCTGGGCTGGCGCACCATGGCCTGGCACGAGATCGAAATCGTCCACGATCCGCTGGGCCGTCCCGCCGTACGCCTGCGGGGCGGGGCGGCCCGCGCGGCACAGCAGCAGGGCGTGGCGGCGGTCCACGTCACGCTCTCCCACACCCGCGCCCTGGCCCTGGCCGGGGCGGTGGCCCTGGGCGCCCCCTCCGCCTGATTTCCACCGACCCCCGCCCGCGTACGCCTATTAACACAGCGGTGCCTTAGACTGATCGGGCGAATCAGGAGTTAGGCCGCCAGAGCGGTATCCGCAGAAATACACTTGCGGCCATACAGACGAAAGGAGGCGGTCATGAAGGGTCCTCTGGCATTTCTCAGCCTTATAGCCACATTGATCTTTGGGGTCGCGGTCGTCGCCCTGCTCTTCATAGCACCCGATATCGATCCAATGCGCTCCGGCATAAGCTTCTATGCGCTGACCGGGTATGGCTTTCTCATCAGCGTTGCTCTCGCCCTGGTCGGCCTCTCCGGTCTCTTCCTCGCACTCGCCTTGTGGCCGAGCACTCGTACCCTCGCCGGGCGCATTGGGCTTGTGCTCCTCATGGCCTGGGGGATCACGTCCATCTTGGCTGGCGCGTTCCCCCTCGACGCGCCGGGGGCCGTCCCGACTCTCTACGGTTCCATTCATAACATGGCTGGTCTCAATTTCCTCCTGATCGCTCCTGCTGTCCTTCTCATCGAGCGAACCCGCTCACCGCACGTCGATCCCGCTCCGTCGCAGCCGATCACCTCCTGGCTGGCCTGGCTGGTTCTGATTGCGGCCATCCTTCTTTTCACTTTCCATGGCCCGCTCGCCTCGATTGGCATCGGCGGGCTCATTCAGAGGCTCTATTGGCTCGTCCTGGCTCTGTGGCTCCTTTTCAAGGCTCAGCATATTCTTCAAACAGCGGTGAAGGACGCTGTAGCTTGATACGATGGCGGCCTCACGAGCGCATCCAGCCGACTCGCCTCCGCTTCGCGTCGGCGAGCGGCTGATGCGCCGCCGTTAGATGCTTCACCTGGAGCATCGGGAGTCATCGGCATGGTCAGACAAACCAGCGTATGAGAACGGCGGGAGTGATCGTAGGTGGCAGACAGGCCAGACGTGGTACCTGTTGTCAGGTCTGTCGAACTTCCTAACCAGGTCGGGCTTCCCTATGTGGAGCTGGGAGATTCCTCGGGTGTTCCCGTGGCACTTCTGCATGCCATCGCTGACTCCTGACGCTCCTTCGAACGAGTGCTGCCTCACCTGCCTGACTCCATTCATGCCTTCGCTTTGACCCAAGGGGGCCACGGCGATGTGAGTCGCCCCGCGGAGGGCTATCGCCCCCACGATTTCGCGACGGACCTCGCAGCGTTCATGGACGCCCTCCAGCTTGAAGCCGCCGTCATCTCGGGGGGTTCCAACGGCGGCATCGTCGCCCGGCGCTTTGCGATAGACTACCCCGAGCGTACCCTCGGGCTCGTGCTTTTGGGCTCGCCCGCCACCCTGCGGGACAAGCCGGGTGGCCGGATTGATAACGACGCTCCCCTTGGCGTTGGGACGATCATCCGCAAACGCAATAAACGCGGCGGAACGATCGTCGAGGGACGATGAAGGTTATCGAGGTTAAGACCATCCGGGTGCTTGCCATGGACATACGAGACGGCCCCGCTGTCATGTACGGAAGAACACCCTTTCTGAGCAGGAACCCGGCTGCCTGGGGCCGAATATGGTAATCGTTTTCCATGGCTGCGACCATTCGGGACGTGGCGGCGCGCGCCGGGGTGTCCGTCGCCACCGTCTCGCGCGTCGTCAACCGCAGTCCGCACCGGGTGAGTGCCGCCACCCAGCGCCGCGTGCTGGCCGCCGTCCGGGCGCTGGGCTATGAGTCCAACCCCATCGCCCGCGGGCTGAAGAAGCGCAGCACCCGCACCGTCGCCCTCATCGTCCCCGACATCAGCAACCCCTTCTTTCCCGCCATCGCCCGGGGGATCGAGGACGTGGCCCGCGCCCGCGGCTACGCCGTGCTGCTGTGCAACACCTACGAGGACCTGGAGCGCGAGCGCGCCTACCTCGAGCTGCTGGCCCGGCGCATGGTGGACGGACTGGTCTTCGCCACGGTGGGGAGCAACACGCGCCACCTCCGGGCGCTAAGGCGTCAGGGCCGGCCGGTGGTGCTGGTGGCCCGCGACGTGGCCGGGGTGCGGATCGACTCGGTGCTGGTGGACAACTTCCGCGGGGAGTTCGAGGCCACCACCCACCTGCTCGGCCTCGGCCACCGGCGCATCGCCCACATCACCGGCCCGCCGTCCCTGCACGTCGCCGCCGAGCGGCGGCGGGGCTACCTGGCGGCGCTGGAGGCGGCGGGCGTCCCGCGGTCCGAGGCCCTGGTGGTGGAGGGGAATTTCGCCGCGGACGGCGGGCGCCGGGCCGTGGAGCGGCTGCTGGCGCGGGGGGCGAAGTTCACCGCCGTGGTCGCCGCCAACGACCTGATGGCCATCGGCGCCATGGAGGCGCTGCGCCGGGCCGGCCGGCGCATTCCCCAGGATGTGGCCGTCGTCGGCTTCGACGACATCACCTTCGCCTCGCTGGTCTGCCCCGCGCTGACGACGGTGGCGCAGCCCAAGTACCGCATGGGCCAGCTGGCGATGGAACGTCTGCTGGCCTTGATGGACGGGGCGGACGAGGGCGGCCGGCAGACGGTGTTGATTCCCCAGCTGGTGGTGCGCGACTCGTGCGGGGCGCATCTCGCCGTCGGCGCCGCGGACGGTCGCCGCGAATCGGTACGCCAAGGAGGGGGTGGAGGATGAGAGGGCTCGTGCTGGCGGCGGAGTGGGATCCCCGGCCGGACTACCGGGTGTCGGAGTGGGAACGGCGGACGGGCAAGGCCGTGACCGGCAGCAGCGTCTGGCGCTCGCCGCGGCTGTCCCTGGAGTCGATCGCCGAGCCCCGGCCGGGACCGGGCGAAGTGCTGATCCGTCCCCGGGCCTGCGGAGTCTGCGGCTCGGACGTGCACTTCTACGAGACCGATGCCGACGGGTACATGCTGTACCCGGGACTCACCAAGTTCCCGGTGGTGATCGGCCACGAGTTCAGCGGCGAGGTGGTGGAGGTCGGCCGCGACGTCACCGACCTCAAGCCCGGCGACATGGTCACCGCCGAGGAGATGATCTGGTGCGGGGAGTGCACCCCGTGCCGCAACGGCTACCCCAACCAGTGCCTGCGCCTGGAAGAGATCGGCTTCACCATCAACGGCGCCCAGGCCGACTACATCGCCATCGGCGCCAAGTACTGCTGGAAGATCGACGCCCTGGCGGAGCGCTACGGGTCCAGGGAGAAGGCCTACGAGGCCGGCGCGCTGTGCGAGCCCACCAGCGTCAGCTACAACGCGATGTTCACGCGCGCCGAGGGGTTCAAGCCCGGCGGGCACGTCGTCGTCTTCGGCACCGGCCCCATCGGCTTCGCCGCCATCGCCCTGGCCCGGGCCGCCGGCGCGGCGAAGATCATCGCCTTCGAAGTAAGCCCGGTGCGCCAGGAGCTGGCCCGCAAGGTGGGCGCCGATGTCGTGCTCGATCCGGTGGCCCTGGAGCGCCAGGGAACCGCGCCGCGCCAGGCCATCATGGAGCTCACCGACGGCGAGGGCGCGGCGATGCTGGTCGAGGCCGCCGGCGCGCCGCCCAGGACCATCCCCGAGATGGAGGCGGCGATGGCGGTGGGCGGCAAGATCGTCATGATCGGCCGGGCCAGCGAGCGGGCCCCGGTCTACCTGGAGCACTTCCAGACCCACGCCGCGCAGATTTACGGCGCCCAGGGGCACTCCGGCTACGGCAACTTCCCCAACGTCATCCGCCTCATGGCCAGCGGCCGCATCGACCTGACGCCGATCATCACCAGCCGGTTCACCCTGGACCAGGGCGTGGAGGCGATCAAGAAAGCCACCAGGCGCGAGGACGGCAAGATCATGATCCGGGCCTGAGGGCCGTCGCGCGCCCCAGGGAGGTGAGACGACGGGCAGCACCATTCCAGGAAGGAGGGAGAGCATGAGAAGACGCTGGTGGATCTGGCCCGTGATCGCGGTCCTCCTGGTCACTTCGGGCGCCCTGGCCGCCCCCGGGCTCCCCGCCAAGCCGGCCAAGCTCACCATGGCCGTCGTCGCGGGGGGCGAGACCAAGGGACTCAAGGCCATCCTGCCCCTGTGGGAGAAGGAGATGGGGGTCAAGATCGATCTCGTCGAGTTCCCCTATCCCACGCTGTACGAGAAACTGGTCACGGCGTTCCAGGCCAACGCCCCGACCTTTGACCTGCTCATCGCCGACGATCCCTGGATGCCCAAGTTCGGCAGCGAAGGATGGCTCGTCCCGCTGGACTCGACCTTCGGCTACCGGCGGGATGCCGACATCTTCCCGGTGGTCTATGATCTGGGTTCCTGGCCGCCGCCGCGCGGTCCGATTCCCCCGGGCGAGGCCGGCAAGCCGCGACGCCTGTACGCCATCACCCTGGTGGGGAACGTGGAGTTCTTCATGTACCGCAAGGATCTGGTCTCCGCGCCCAGGACCTGGGACGATGTCGTGGCCAACGCCCGGAAGGTGCACGACCCCCGCAAACCCCTGTACGGGTTTGTCATCCGCGGCGCGAAAGGCAACCCCGTCATCTCCGAGTTCACCCCGGTGCTCCTCTCCTTCGGCGCCCGGATCTTCGACAACAACTGGCGGGTCGTCCTCAACTCCAAGCAGGCCGTCGACGCCCTGACCTTCTTCGCCAAGACGCTCAAGCAGTACGCGCCGCCGGGCGTGGAGAACTATGACGCCGCCGAGCGGGCCCGCGAGGTAGCCACGGGCCGCGCGGCCCAGGGGTTCATCTGGCCGGCCGAGATCACCGACATCGTGGAGAACCCCTCGGTGTCTAAAGTCGTCGGCAAGATGGGCTACACCCTGGCCCCGGCCGGGCCGGGCGGCAAGCACGCCCCCTTGATGGGCAACTGGCTGCTGGCCATCCCCAAGGGCAGCCGGAACCAGCGCTGGGCCTACGAGTTCATCCTGTGGGCGACGAGCGCCCGGATCCAGCAGCCCTATGCCCTGGGCGGCGGCATCCCGTTCCGCAAGTCGGTCCTGATGAACGCGGAGATGAACAAGAAGTTCCCCTTCTTCCGCGCCATGGCCGACTCGCTCAACGCTCCCGCGGAGTGGCGACCGCGCACCCAGGAGTGGTTTGCGGTGGAGGCCATCCTGGGGACGCACGTGAATGCGGCGCTGGCCGGACTGGAGACGCCGGAGGAGGCGATCACCAAGGCGGCCCGCGAGATCGAATCGCATATGAAGGAGGCCGGGTACTATCGGTGAGGCGTCGGCCCGGGAGCTGAGGGCTCCCGGGCCCTTCTTTCCCCGTCTGGGTCGCCGGGCCGGCCCGTACCTGCTGGTGACCCCGCCCGTGCTGTTGCTGGGCGCCCTGGTGGCCTATCCGCTCCTGTACAATGTCTCGCTGGCCTTCCGCAACTACCGGACCGGGGAGTTCGTGGGGGTCCACAACTTCGCCCGGGCCTTCGCCGACCCGGCGTTCTTCGCCTCGCTGCGCGCCACGGCGATCTACGTGACTGCGGCGCTGGCCGTGGAGATCGGGCTGGGCCTGGCCCTGGCCCTGCTGGTGCACCGGACGATCCGCAGCGGCTGGGCGCGCACGCTGATCTACCTGCTCTTCATCGTCCCGATGGTCACCCCGCCCGTGGCCGCCGGGGTGATCGCCCGGCTGATCTACACGCCGACCTACGGGGTGCTCAACGCGGTCCTGCGCGCCCTGGGGGGAGCGGGCGACACCTTGTGGCTCTCGCGCGGGGATACGGCGATGTTCGCCGTGGTCAGCGTGGACGTCTGGCAGTGGATGCCCTTCGTCTTTCTGGTCTGTTTCGCCGGGCTGCAATCGGTGCCTCAGGACGCGGTCGAAGCGGCGCTCGTGGACGGCGCGGGCGGATGGCAGCTGTTCCGACTGATCGAGTTCCCCTACCTCTCCTCGTTGCTGCTGCTGGTCCTGATCTTCCGCTTCACCGACACCTTCCGCGTTTTCGACCACGTCCTGGTGCTCACCGGAGGCGGGCCGGGGGCGACCACAGAGTTCCTCAGCGTCTACCTGTACCGCATTGCCTTCAAGTTCTTCAACCTGAGCTATGCCGCGGCGCTCTCGCTGTTCGTGCTCATCGTCGCCTCGGCGGCCTTTGCCGTGCTGGGACGGTTCCTGGGGCGGGAGGTCGCCCAGTGAGATCCCGGGGGATCTGGCGCCTGCTGGCCGTGGCCGCGCTCCTGGCGCTGGCCGCGCTGTACCTCTTCCCCTACTTCTGGATGGTGCTCACGGCGATCAAGCCGCTGCCGGAGTTCTACCGCTTTCCGGCCACCATCTTCCCCGAGCACGTCACCTTTCAGCCCTTCGTTTCGGTAATGGTCGCCCGCGGCTACCTGACACTGCTGCGCAACAGCCTGGTGATCTGTCTCGCCGCCGTGGCCGTCGGGCTGGTGGTCTCCCTGCTCATCGCCTACCCGGTGACCCGCCTGCCGGTGTCGCCGCGCTTCCGGCGCGCGCTGCTGAACTGGATCCTCAGCCTGCGGTTCCTGCCGCCCATCGTCGTCGTCATCCCGTTCTTCGATATCGTCCGGCACGCCGGGCTGTACGACAACCCCCTGTCCCTCATGCTGCTCTACGCGGTGTTCAGCCTGCCCTTTGCCACCTGGATGCTGCGCGGGTTCCTCCTCGAGGTGCCCCTGGAACTCGAGGAGGCGGCGCTGGTGGACGGGGCGACCCGGCTGCGCGCCTTCTTTACCATTCTCCTCCCCCAACTGGCCCCCGCGCTGCTGGCCACCGCGGTGATCACCTTCGCTCTGAGCTGGAGCGAGTTCATGTTCGCCTTCATTTTGAGCGCCACGCCGCGCTCGCAGACGTTTCCCATCGGCGTGGCCAGCCTGGTCACCCAGTTCGAGATCATCTGGAACGAGATGGCCGCCGTCGGGACCGTCGCTTCCGCGGTCCCGGTCCTGCTGCTCCTGCTGGCCCGGCGTTACGTCCTGACCGCCCTGACCTTCGGGGCGATCCGGGAGAAGGCATGAACCTCTGCCTGTGCCTCGATGCGCTGTGCGCGCGGCTGCCGGAGGAGGACGCCCTCCAGGTCGCGCTCCAGGCGGGCCTCCGCCACGTGGAGTTCTGGGACTGGCGGGGGCGGAATGTGGACGCGCTGGCGGAGCGGCTGCGCACGCTGCGCTGCCGGGCGGTGATCTTCAGCGGCAACACCTTCGACGAGCCGCTGGTGGACGCCGACGACCATCCGCGGGCGCTGGCCCACTTGGCCCGGTCGATGGAGGTGGCCCGACGACTGGGCGCGGGGCTGCTCGTGGCGCACGTCGGATACAGCATGGTCGGCCGTCCCCGGGACGGCCAGTGGGCCGCCGCGGTGCAGGGACTGCGCACGGCGGGGGCGATGGCGGAAGAGGCCGGGGTGGTCCTCGCCGTCGAACCGCTCAACTCCGTCCTGGACCACCCGGGCTACTTCCTGGACACCCTGCCCGCGGCCCTGCGCCTGCTCGACGAGGTCGGCCGGCCGTCGGTGCGGCTGCTGCTGGACGTCTACCACATGCGGATGATGCACGAGGACCTGCTGGAACGGCTGCCGGGGGCGCTGCCCTACACCGTGCACATCCACCTGGCCGACGTGCCCGGGCGGGGGGAGCCCGGCACGGGAACGATCGACTGGCCGGCCGTGCTGCGGATCCTGGAGCGGTCGGGATACCGGGGGGCGCTGGGGCTGGAATGCTGGCCCAGCGCCGACCCGGTGTCGGCGGTGCGCCGCGCGGCGGCGGTGCTGGGGGTGAGACGGTGAGGCGCTTTGCCCTGAACGGCGCGACCACGGGGCCGGCGGACCTGCGCACCGATATCCGGGCCGCCCGCGAAGCCGGGTATCAGGGGCTGGAGATCCGCGACACGAAGCTGCGCGACTACCTCAAGGCGGGGGGGACGCTGGAGGGCCTCCGCCAGGAACTGCAGGAGGCCGGGCTCGAGGTCTACACCCTGAACGCCCTGGAGCACGCCACCCACGCCAGCGGGGCGGCCCTGCTGGCCCTGCTGGACCGGGTGAAGACCTTCGGCGAGTGGGCGGCCGCCCTGGGGTGTCCCTACATCGTCGCCGTGCCCAGCTTCACCGCCGAGGTGGGCGATCCGGCGCGCCTGCGGGAGACCGCGGTGGAGGCGCTGCGGGCCGTCGCCGAGACGGCGCGGCCCTACCGGGTCAAAGTGGGGTTCGAGTTCCTGGGCTTTCCCGACTGCTCGGTGAATACCCTGGGGCTGGCCCGTGAGATCGTGGACGCCGCGGGCGATCCGGGCCTCGGTCTGGTCATCGACGCCTTTCATTTCTTCGTCGGCGGCTCGTCCCGGGAGATGCTGGAGGGGCTGGATCCCCGGCGGCTGTTCATCGTGCACCTGGACGACGCCGAGGATCTGCCGCCGGACCGGCTGACCGACGCCCACCGGCTGCTGCCCGGCGACGGGGTGATCCCGCTGCGGGAGCTGGTGCACCAGATCGAGATGCTGGGCTATGACGGGCCCTGGTCCATCGAGCTGTTCCGGCCGGAGTACTACGCCTGGGACCCCGTCCACCTGGCCCGGGTGGCCCGGCAGAAGATGGAAGCATTGTTCGAGCGGAGGAGCGGAAGATGAGTGTGCGCGTGGGAGTGCTGGGGGCGGGGTTCATCGGGCGCGTCCATGCCCTGAATCTGAAAAAGGACGAGCGGGTCACGCTGGTCGGCGTGGCCGACGTGGTGCCGGCCGCCGCCGCGCGGCTCGCCGCAGAGGTGGAGACCAGGCCGCTGGATTCGCTGGAAGCCCTCCTGGACGCCGGCGCCAAGGCGGTGTACGTCGCCACCCCCAACACCATGCACGTGGAACCGGTCCTGCGCTGTCTCGCCGCCGGGGTGCACGTCTTCTCCGAAAAACCCATGGCCACGTCGCTGGAGGGGGCCTGGCGCATCCGGGAGGCGGCCCGGACCAGCCGGGCCGTCTATCAGATCGGCTTCAACCGGCGCTTCAGCAACGTCTACGCCTTCGCCCGGCGGCTGATCGCCGACGGCCGCATCACGCCCTACGCG
Source organism: Armatimonadota bacterium (assembly GCA_031459765.1). NCBI lineage: Bacteria > Bacillati > Candidatus Sysuimicrobiota > Candidatus Sysuimicrobiia > Candidatus Sysuimicrobiales > Candidatus Kaftiobacteriaceae > Candidatus Kaftiobacterium > Candidatus Kaftiobacterium secundum. The sequence goes on from JAVKHY010000011.1 coordinate 75,985, forward strand.
GCGCAGATGAAGCACAACCGGGGCGAGCTGAAACAGCCGCCCTGGACCGGCGATCCCCGGATCACCGGCGGGTATCTGTACGAGACGCCGGTGCACCTCTTCGACATGGGGCGGTTCCTTTTCGGCGAGGTGGCGGAGATCCAGGGCTACGCCCGGCAGAGCGTCTATGAGGAACTGGACGGGTTCGTGATGCTTTTGCGCTTTCGCAACGGCGTGGTCGCCTCCCTGACCAGCGTGGCCCACACCTCCTGGCTGTTTCCCTACGAGCGGGTGGAGATCTACGGCGCCCATCAGACGGTGGTGACGGAGGAACTGGAACGGGCCTGGTTCAGCCCCGGGATGCGGGAGCCGGTGGAGGCGCTGGACTGTTTCCAGATGCCCTTCGAGCAGAAGTGGGGCTACGTCACGGAGGACCGGGTGTTCATCGATGCGGTGCTCGGCGCGCGCCCGCCGGCGGTGACCGCCGAGGACGGCTACCGGGCCACCGAACTCGTAGAGGCCTGTTACCGGGCGGCGCGGGAGGGCCGACCGGTGACGCTGCCGCTTCCCGAGCCGACGCCGACGTGATGGGGTTCCGACTCCTGGTGGCCGACATCGACGGGACGCTGGTGACCGGAGACCGCCGGATCACCCCGAAGGTCCGGGCCGCCGTGCGCGGGGCTCAGGAAGCGGGGGTCCGCGTCTGCCTGGCCACGGGGCGGATGTGGCGGTCGGCGGAGCCCTATGTCCTGGCCCTGGGCGCCGATCCGCCGGCGATCCTGTACAACGGAGGACTGGTGTACGACTTCCGCACCGGCACCGAGTGGCGCCGGCTGCACCTGGAACAGGCTCACGCCCGCGCCGTGCTGGAGATCCTGCGCCACTTCCCCGAGGTGCAGCCGCACCTGTACGTCGGGGACCAGGTGTACACCGGCCGGATGAATGAGATTACCGAGCGCTACCAGCGCAAAGACGGGCTCCAGGTCACCGCGGTGGGCGACCTCCTGGCCTTCCTGCCCCCGGATCCGATGAAGATCCTGATCATCGGGCCGCGGCCGTCCCTGGAACAGGTCGCCCGGGCCGTGGCCGCGCTGCCCGCGGCGATCAACACCGTGTTCAGCGAAGACACCTACCTGGAGATCCTGCCCACCGGCAGTTCCAAGGGGGACGCCCTGCGGTTCGTCGCGGCGCGGTTGGGGGTGCCGCTGGCCGAGACGATCGCCGTGGGGGACAACCTGAACGACCTGGAGATGATCCGCATCGCCGGAGTGGGGGTGGCGATGGGCAACGCGCCGGCGGAGCTGAAGGCCCACGCCGGCTACATCGCCCCCAGCAACGATGAAGAAGGGCTGGCAGACGTCATCGACCGCTTCGTGCTCGGGGGGGAGCATGGAGCCACTTCACGCGAAGTCCACCGTTGAGGAGGGGAGAGCATGCGGAGGATATGGATCGCCACTCTAGTCCTGGTCCTGCTGGCCGGGGTCCTGCCGGGAGTCGGTCCGGTCAGCGCCCAGCAGAACCGGATCGTCGTCTACTCGGCGCTGCCGGATCTGGAGACCTCCCTCATCCACCGGGAGTTCACCCGGCGCACGGGCATCCAGGTGGAGGCGCTCGTCGTGCCGGCGGCGGGGACGCTCCAGGCGCGGATCCGCACCGAGAAGGACCGGCCCCGGGCCGATGTCTTCGTCGGCGGCGACCGCTCGCTGCACATCCCCCTGGCCCGGGAGGGGTTGCTCGAGCGGTACCGCTCGCCCGTCGTGCAGCAGGCGGGGATCAGCACGGACTTCGTCGACCCCGCAGGCTTCTGGCACGGCTGGTATCTGGGGGCGCTGTCGATCATCATCAACACCGACCGGTTTGAGCGCGACCTGGCCCCGCGCGGGGTCCGCAAGCCGGCGACCTGGGACGATCTGACCCGCCCCGAGTTCCGCGGGCATTTCGTCATGCCCAGCCCGGTGACGACCGGCGGCGGCTACATCTTCCTGGCCGCCCAGATCTTCCGGCTGGGCGAAGACCGGGCCTGGGCGTACATGCGCGCGCTGAACGCCAACGCCTCTCAGTACACCCCGACCGCCCCGGGGACCATCGCGTTGCTGGAACGGGGCGAGGCCACGGTGGCCATGATGTGGGCCCATGAGGCGATCGGCGCGCGCATCCTGCGCGCCGCGCCCCTGGAGGTGATCGTGCCGCCCGACACCGGCTTCGAGATCGGGGCGGTCTCGATCATCAAGGGCGGGCCGAACCCTGCAAGTGCCCGGACGTACGTGGACTTCCTCATGACGCGGACGCCGCAGGACATCAACGCCCGCTTCGGGTTCCGCTACGCCGTGCGCGGCGACGTGGCCGTGCCCTCCGGGGCGACGCCCTTCAACCAGCTCAAGTTCGTCAAGTACGATCTGGACTGGGCCGTGCAGAATCAGGCCCGCCTGCGCGAACGGTGGACCAGGGAGATCGGTCGCTGAGCGACGGCGCGGCGAGACACATCGGCCGGGCCCCGGCCGCCGGTGTCATCCGGCGACCGGGGCCGGCCGGCAAGGGAGGATGAGGTGGCGGTTGCCCGCTGGGGCGAACTGCGCAGACAGGCCGCGGATCCCGGACTGCTGCTGACCTTCCTGGGCGCGGCGGCCGTGCTGGGGCTGTTCGTGCTGTACCCGGCGATCCGCGTCCTCACCTACCCCTCCTGGCAGGATTACCTGGGGATTCCGTCCAGCCTGCGCTGGATCCAGGCCGCGCGGAACAGCCTGGTGATGATGGTCATCTCGACCCTTTCGGCCACGTTCCTGGGGCTGGTCTTCGCCTTCGCCACCACCCGGCCGGATATGCCGGGCGGGCGGTTCTTCCGGAATGTGGCCATGCTGCCGCTCTTCGCCCCGCCCTTCATGGTGGCCTTCGCCTACATCCTGATGTTTGGGCGGCAGGGGCTGATCACGCGCGGGATCTTCGGGCTGGATGTGAATATCTTCGGCTGGCCGGGGCTGTGGGTGGTGCAGACCATCGCCTTCTTCCCGCTGGCCATGCTGATCATCGCCGGCGTGCTGGAGGCCGTCAACCCCAGCCTCGAACACGCCGCCCGCAACCTGGGCGCCACGGAGTGGGCGGTGGTGCGCACCGTTTCCCTGGCCCTGGCCCGCCCCGGCATCGCCGGGGCGATGCTCGTCGTGGCCATCTCGGTGCTGGCGGATTTCGGCAACGCCGTGCTCATCGCCGGCGGGTTTCCGCTGCTGGCCACGGAGTCCTGGTTCCGCCTGGAGGGGATGGGCGACCTCACCGGCGCGGCCCTGGTCGTGGCGATGCTGGTCGTGCCCACGGCGGGGCTGTTTCTGCTCGAGCGCTACGTCGTGGCCCGGCGGGCCTACGTCACCGTCACCGGTCGGGGCTCGCGCATGGAGCGGGCCCCGACCCCGCGCCTGCTGCGGTGGATCGTTGTGGGGATCTGCGCCGTGACCACCGTCATGATCGGCCTGGTGTACTTCGGCGTCATCGCCGGGGCCTTTACCGCCATCTGGGGACGGGACTGGTCGCTGTCGCTGACGCACTGGCACCTCGCCGCGGAGCGCATGGGGAGCCTGTGGACCAGCGTGAAGATCGGCGTGCTGGCCGGGCTGATCACCGCAACCATGGGCGTCCTGGTGGCCTTCCTCACCTCGCGGCGGCTGCCGCTGCGTCAGGCCCTGGACTTCCTGGCCGTGCTGCCGGGCGCGCTGCCCGGCGTCTTCGTCGGCGTCGGGTTCGTGCTGGCC